>DAITMY010000314.1:0-2439 GCA_036834925.1 Asticcacaulis sp. | reverse complement strand
ATGTAGAGGCTCAAAGCCCCAAAGGTCGTCGCGACGTTCATCGCCACGCTGTCGCTGCGGATGTCGTCGTACATCAGCTTCAGGCGCTGCGTATCAAAGGCGATAAGACCGGCAAAGATCAGCACACCCAGACCGCTGATGATCATATGCATCAATGGGCTTTGCAGGAACATATTGACCAAGCCTGCCAGCAACAGACCAATCACGGCCATAATCAAGAAAGACCCCATCGGCTGGAGGTTCTTCTTGGTGGTATAACCCCACAAAGACAGAGCACCGAATGATGCTGCGGTAATAAAGAAGGTCTGGGCAATTGACCCACCGGTATAACGGATGAACCATAGCCCACCCGAGAGGCCGATCAACGCCACGATGGTCCAGTATAGCATCGAGGCAGAAGCCGGGCTGGGGTTCCGCATCAGGAACGCAGAGCCTAACAGCAGGACAACAGGGGCAAAGGATACAATCATCCCCAAGAGCGTGATCGCGATCTTGCCATCGACATTGGCAAAGAACAGGCTGGTCACTTCGGGCACATTACCCACCACCCAAGCCAAGACGCCCGTGACCAAGAGGCCAAGGGCCATCTTGTTATAGACACCCAGCATAAAGCTACGCAGACCGGCATCCACGGCCATGTCGGCCGATTCAACGATTACCCGGCTGGCATTTCCGTCGTATTGGCTCATGGCCATATTCCCTTTCGACCCTAAGACAGGATTATCAACCCACTATATTGTGCGAAACCTTGTCACTTGCAAGCGCCCACCGGACTTGCGATGACGGACGCACCGGTCACAAAGACGTCAGGACAAGGGGTTTAGAGATGCAGCGATCGATCCTCGGACGAACAGATCTTAAAGTCTCACGCGTTTGCCTCGGCACCATGACCTATGGTGAGCAGAACACCGAAGCCGAAGGTCACGCCCAAATGGATATGGCCGTTGATCACGGGGTCAATTTTTTTGACACAGCCGAGCTCTATGCCATCCCGCCCAAGCCGGACACCTTTGGCGACACCGAGCGGATTATCGGCACTTGGTTCAAGGCCCGGGGCAACCGTGACCAGATTGTTCTGGCGACCAAGATCACGGGGCGCTCGGACATGCCGTGGTTCCGAAAGGCCGGGGGCTCGACCCGGATTACCCCGGCCCAGATCGACGAGGCCGTCGAAGGTTCGCTAAACCGCCTCCAGACGGATTATATCGACCTTTATCAGATCCACTGGCCTGACCGGGCCTATGCAGGGTTTGGTTTTCACGTCTATGCCGACTATCCGGACGACTACATCAGCTTTGCCGAGACGCTTCAGGCCCTTCAGCGACATGTCGACAAAGGCTCTATCCGCCACATAGGGGTTTCGAACGAATCCGCATGGGGCGTGATGTCGTTTCTCGCCGCCGCGGAGCGCGATGGTTTGCCCCGGATCGTGTCGATCCAAAACGCCTATAATCTGGTGAACCGCTGCTTCGAGGGGGCGCTTGCCGAAGTCGCCTTGCGCGAACAGGTCGGGCTTTTGGCCTATTCCCCGCTTGCCCAGGGCTATCTGAGCGGCAAATATCGAGACGGAGCCTTGCCTGCCGGATCCCGCAAGGCCCTGTTCAACCGCATGCAGCGATACGAAACGCCCGAGGGTCAAGGCGCCATTAACCGCTACCTCGACCTCGCCAAAGAGCACGGGATCACTCCCGAAGCCTTGGCCCTGAAATTCACCGATACGCGACCGTTTGTCACCAGTACGATCATTGGCGCAACCACGCTCGACCAACTCAAGGCCAACCTCGCCGCTTTTGATCTGACATGGAGCGATGACCTCGAAGCGGCCATCACCGCTTTGCATATCCGCCAACCAAACCCCTGCCCTTAATGACCATGCTGCGCCTATTTGCTGCTCTGGATATTCCCGAAGACATCGCCGAGGCCCTGCTGGCCCGGGCCGAAGGCATACCCGGCGCTCAGTGGCGCCCGCCGGAAGCTTTGCACCTGACCTTGCGCTTCTTTGGGGAACTGGATCCGCATCAGGCCGACGATCTGGACCTAGAGCTTGCGGCCATTCGCCAATCTCCGCTGGAGATCCGGCTTCAGGGGGTTGGCCAGTTTGGCGCGGGGGATCATATGCACGCCTTATGGGCCGGGGTTGCCGAAAACGACGCCCTTCGCACCCTCGCCCAGCGCTGCGATAAAGCCGCGCGAATGGTCGGGCTCGCGCCAGATACCCGGCTCTACACGCCCCATGTGACGCTGGCCTATCTGAAGCGGCCCGATCCGATCAAGGTGGCCGAATGGCTCAGTCGCCACGCTTTGTTGTCAGAACCGGTCTGGCGCGCCGCAAGTTTTGGCCTCTATTCCAGCCAGCGGGGTCATGACGGCCCGGCCTATGACCTTGAACGAGAGTATTGGCTAAAATGACCCCCGCCTTTGTCCGCACCTTGTTATTTG
>DAITMY010000313.1:0-2474 GCA_036834925.1 Asticcacaulis sp. | reverse complement strand
CCGCTATTCCCGCCCCGAAGCTGCCGCCCTGTGGGATCCATCGACCAAGTATAAGATCTGGTTCGAAATCGAGGCCCACGCGGCGACCAAAATGGCGGAACTGGGCGTGATCCCGGTCGACGCCGCTGAGACCCTGTGGGCAAAGGGCAAGGATGCCGCGTTTGATGCCGACCGCATCGACGAGATCGAGCGGACCGTCAAACACGACGTCATCGCCTTTTTGACCCACGTGTCGGAAATCGTCGGGCCGGAAGCGCGCTTCCTGCACCAAGGCATGACCAGCTCGGATGTGCTCGACACCTGTTTGGCCGTGCAAATGGCCCGCGCCACCGACCTGTTAATTGTGGGCGTGGACCGGGTGCTGGCCGCGCTCAAGACCCGCGCGATGGAGCATAAATTCACGCCGTGTGTGGGTCGCAGCCACGGCATCCATGCCGAGCCGGTGACCTTTGGTCTGAAACTGGCCGGCTATTCGGCGGAATTCCAGCGCGCCCGTCGCCGCCTTCTGGCCGCGCGTGAAGAAATCGCCACCTGCGCCATCTCGGGCGCGGTGGGCACCTTTGCCAATGTCTCGCCCCTAGTCGAAGCCTATGTGGCCGAGAAAATGGGCCTCGCGGTCGAGCCGGTTTCGACCCAGGTGATCCCGCGCGATCGCCATGCGGCCTGGTTCGCGGCGCTGGGTGTCGTCGCCTCGTCGGTTGAGCGTCTGGCGGTGGAAATCCGCCACCTGCAGCGTACCGAAGTGCTCGAAGCCGAAGAATTCTTCTCGGCCGGGCAAAAGGGCTCCTCGGCCATGCCGCACAAGCGCAATCCGGTGCTGACGGAAAACCTGACCGGCCTTGCCCGTCTGGTGCGCTCGTCGGTGGTTCCGGCGATGGAAAACGTCGCCCTCTGGCACGAGCGCGACATCAGCCATTCGTCGGTCGAGCGCGGGATCGCACCGGACGCCTCGGTCCACCTCGACTTTGCCCTGCATCGCCTGGGCAATGTGATCGAGAACCTGGTGGTCTATCCGGACAATATGCAGAAGAACCTCGACCGTCTGGGCGGCCTTGTCCACTCCCAGCGCGTGCTGCTGGCCCTGACGCAGAAGGGCATGAGCCGCGAGGACAGCTATGCCGCCGTCCAGCGCAACGCCATGAAGGTCTGGCGCGGCGAAGGGGCGTTCCTCGACTTCCTCTGTGCCGACGCCGATGTGTCCCAGCACATGACCCGCGCCGAGCTCGAACCCTTGTTTGACATCGGCTATCACACCAAGCACGTGGACACGATCTTTGCCCGCGTCTACGGCGAAGGCTGAGGGCGATCATGACCGGACGCGCGCTCACCCCAACCGGCTTCACTCTGGCCGTCAATCCCCTGCTTGACCTCGGTGCCTTTGCCCGGGTCTGGCGCGAACAGGGCTATGTCCAGATCCCGGACCTGTTTGCCCCGGACGTGGCCGAGGCCCTCTATGGCCTTCTGGAGCAACAGACACCCTGGCATATCCGCCTGACCGGGCCGGATGGCACCCTGATGCGGCTCGATCAGGCTATGCTGTCGAGCCTCAAGGACCAGCAGATCCAGACCCTGCTGAGCGGATCCGCCAGCCGCGCCTCAACCGATTTTTCGCACTGTCATCTGGCCTGTGACCTGGTTGCGGGCGATGCTGACACGGACACACCGGACTATGGCGCGGCGCTGGCGGGCTTTTTCACCGACGGCGAAGGGGCGGACCTGATCCGCACCGTCACTGGCCTGTCAACGGGCGCGGTCCAGGATCTGATGGCCACCTGCTACCGGCCGGGCGACTTCCGCGCCCTCGACAGCGACACCCGCGCGCAAGCGGCCCTGTTCAGCCTTGATTTCAGCCGTGGTTATCGCGCTGACTGGGGCGGGCAATGGCTGCTGCATAATATGGCGGGGGACATCGTCACCGGCCTTGTGCCGCGCTACAACCTGTTGACGCTGGTGGCCCTGCCCCGGCGCTGGTCGGTGGCCGCCATCGCCCCCTATGCCGCCACCCCCCGCTTTGCCGTCAGCGGCACCTGGGGCTGATCAGTAATGATAGCGACATTCTGCGATCCGCAGGCCCTCGTCTGAGGCGATAGACCAGACGGTGTTCCTGCGTGATCCGGCGCGACCACCAGCCCGAGAGCGGCCCCCGCAAGGGCTCGGGCTTGCCGGTCCCCTTGAACGGGGTGCGGAGTCGTCGGTAAATTTATACTGATAATACACATAAAAATATCACTTAACTGGAGGGAACAAATACGGCCCACAGTGATAGTTAAAATTTGATATTTTTCTTATTTCGCCACCTTTAAGGCTAAATCCACCAAACTTAATTACACCTTTATTATCATTATAGACAATAAATGTTCCCCTATCGGGCTTTGCGCTGTCAATAATTTTATACTCTACCGTTGATTTACCTATATAAGTATAATCTGCAGATAAGAAACCAATATCAAAATCTTCCTTCATAATATTATTAA
>DAITMY010000312.1:0-2514 GCA_036834925.1 Asticcacaulis sp. | reverse complement strand
GTCTTGTTGGGGCGCATTGATCTTAATCCCAACATCTGCACACGCTTCCACCGTGGGCTTGCCGTCGTGAACGCGATCAGTCCGCGGTGAGGCCGCAAAGGCCGATGGAGCGGGCAGAACAAGGCCCACACAGATAAAGCTGGCCAGCAGCTTTGACCGAAGTCCGGGATTACGAGCATGCGTACGCGGTACTTGGATGGTCTGGGTCATGTGAGGGTCCTCCCTGACAGTAGGTCAGACCGTCCCGGTGGCAGAATCAAGGCGTTTGGGGGCGATTTTGGTAAATATCACCCGCAGTTGCAGGTAGGACACGACGATGAAAACCGCCGTTCTTCATCTTAAGACTGTTTCAAGAGGCCTCGGTTAGGCTGAAGGTTCGACGGGAACAGGACCTATTCATGGCCGGACCATCCGACAAGCCGACAGGATTTGAGTTCGAGGACGTGTTGGAGTTCCCCGTCGCTGGGGACGAAGGCCCGGTCATTGTCCAGCGGCTTGACGAGACCCATTTCGATGAAGAGGGGCGGGTGTTCGTCCTGCGCCTCGACCAGTTTGCCTATGCCCTTGGCCCCAAGTGGGAAACCAAACAGGAGCAGATCTGGGACTTTCTGCGCAACGGCTTCGAGAAAAAGTTCGTCGCCCCCGATTGGTGTGCCCGAATCGGTGAAATGGCCTTTATGGCTGTTCTGCCCACCCAAGGGGCTCGGGCGGGGGCTCTGGCGTCGGCAGCCCTGTGGCGGGATCTGGTGGCCTTTTTCCTCGGCGATGCGGCCCGGGTTGAGCTGCCCCTCTACGAAGTCACGGTGGCCGGATATGGCCTGTTATCCTTGCGCCGGATTGACCTGCGTTACTTTTTTGACCGCATCAAGCCTGAGGTCCAGGAGGCCCCGGTCAAGTCTGACCCCTCGTTTTTTGCCACCCGTATCGAAGGTGAGGGCGGCGGTGGCCCCGGGACCGCGCGGGCCATGACCGGCTTGTCCTCAGAAGAGCCCGCCCCAGCCGTCGCCAAGACGAAAGGCCAGATCGCGGCAGCATTTGCGGCGGGACTGGCGCAAAAGCTCCAGGGCATGGATTCCGACGGGGTCGGGTTCGCCCGACTGATGGGCGACGATGGGGATGAGGCGAAGCGTTCATCCGCTCCGACAAAAACTCAGGATAAGCTCAACGCCCTGGGCGGTGGTATGGCCCGCCCTGTGGAGCCGCCCGCGCGCAAGACCAATTGGAGCGCCAGTGTGGTCCTGAGTGGCCAGCCGATGAAGCTCGCCTGCCATGTTGAGCCGGTTTACGAGATGAAAAAGGTGGTTCAGATTGGCCATCGAATTCAGCCCGAAGTCTTGGATCTGGGCACCCAGACGATCTTGTCGGCTCGGGCGATGGCTAATCTGGAATGGACGCAGCGGGCCAAGATTGATCTGGCCAACGTGCTTCAGGGCATGAAACTGCTGGAGATGAAGCCTGCGCCGGAGCGTAAAATCGTGGTGGTGATCCCCGCGACGTTCCAGACCTTTGCCTCGACGCGCGCACGGCAAAAGCTGATCATGGATGCCAGTACGACCGCCTCAGCCTTGTCCTTAAAAATACTTTTTGAAATCAGAGACTTGGATGGGGTTCCGCCGCACAGGATCTTAGAGGTCGTGTCCCTTATCAAGCCGTTCTGTGTCACGGTTATTGGGACGGTCAGTGCAGATAAAAAAGCGATTGAGGGCTTAAACCGTTGTGGCTTAGCGGGCATCGCGTTTGAGTATGATGGGCTTGAGCGAGACGATTTGGAGCTGGCGGAATATCTGATGCCGCTCACGTCGGCGGCAAGGACGGCGGCGGGGGCCTGTATGGTTCAGGGCCTGATCAGCTATCGTCATCTGGCCGTTGCGCGCAACTGCGGCGTCACCCACGCCAGCATCTTTGCCCAAGGATTGATGACACCGGCTCTTGCGGCCAATCCCTGAGCAAAGTGGAGTCTAGAGACGCTTACTCGTAAGTCGCCCAGGTTTCGCCGGTCTTGCGGTTATAGCTGATGGCGATGGTCGAGACTTCACAGAGGTTGAAGCCCTCCCATTCGGCAGTCTCACCGTCATCATAGACGACCTTGAGATCCCACATGCAGGATTTTTCCTTGCGGCTAAAGGTGATGTCGACTTCGGTATTGTTCGGCAGGACGTCCATGTCCATCACGTCTGCGTCCCAGCTATCGGACTTGCTAGGGGACACATAGACTTCGGCAATGGTGTAGCCGGTCTGGTTGACCAGGGTGAAATTCTGCTTGCCCTGGGCCAATGCGGTCGTAGCGGCGATCAGCGAGACCACGACAGCTGAAATCAGGGCCATCATCCAGGTCAGGCTCTGGCGGCGCGTTTTAACATTTGAAAACATTCAAAATCTCCAGTTTATAACGAGTCCAGCTTCCTTGGGGCCGGACCACAGGCTTAGGCAATTCAAACCTGTAAACACGTCTATAAGCTAATCCGCATGAACTGCCCATGAAGGATTTTTGATCACAACACCTCAGCGCTGTAG
>DAITMY010000311.1:0-2517 GCA_036834925.1 Asticcacaulis sp. | reverse complement strand
GCTCATCCACCGTATAGGCGTGGTACATATTGAACTGGGTCTGGGCGACGATCTGGCCAAATTCGGGGATGTAGCGGCCCAGCAGCCCGGTCTCGACCATCAGCGACAAGGTGCGATAGGGGTCGCGTCCGCGCGCCAGAATATCCAGAAAAATCTGCGCAATGGCCGGATCGCGCCGAAAGGCGGGTTTGATGAGCCCGAGGTTGCGGTGCACCGCGGTGAAGGCATCCGGATGCAGATCCAGGTTCATCCGATCAGCGGTCTGGAACAGTCGCAGCATCAGGGCCGGATGGCGACGGAATACGTCCGAGCTTTCGACCGACAAGCGGCCACTTTCGACCACAAGGCCGGTGATCTCCAGCTTGCGGGCCTTGGTCCGGTTTCCGGGCAGGAACCGAGACAAGCCCTGAGGCACCTTGGCGTGATCAGCCTCCAGCTTGGCACAGAAGGTGCGGGTCAAGGCCCCCACTTCTTTGGCAGTCATGAAATAGCGGCGCATGAACCGCTCAACCCCCGAGGAGTCGCCCCGGTCGCGATAGCCCATCCGGGCCGCGATTTCCGGTTGGCGATCAAAAGTTAGCCGCTCTTCGGCACGACCGGCGGCCTGGTGCAGGTGGATCCGCACCCGCCAGAGGTATTCCAGCGATTGGGCAAAGGTGCGCCGTTCCTCAGCGGTCAAAAGCGGATCCAGCGCAGCCTGTCCGCTAGGCAAATCCGGATGTAATGACCGGGCAATCCAGAACAGCGTGTTGAGATCGCGCAAGCCCCCCTTGCCATCCTTGATGTTCGGTTCGACCACAAATCGGGTGGCCCCGGTCTTGGCGTGACGGGCATCGCGTTCCGACAATTTGGCGGCAGCAAAGGCGCGGGCCTGATCCGCTTTGCGGGCCTCAAGCTGGATGCGCTTTTGCAGCGTTGTGGCCATGGCCGCATCCCCGGCCAGAAACCGGCATTCCAGCAACCCGGTCTGGATGGTGTGGTCGCCCTGGGCCAGTTTCAGGGTCTCGTCGATGGTGCGCGAGGCCCAGCCGACCTTGAAGCCGATATCCCACAAGGCATAGAGCAAGAATTCGATCACGCTTTCCCCGTGAGGGGTTTCTTTCCAGGCCCGGAGAAATAACAGATCAAGGTCCGAAAACGGCGCCATTTCCCCCCGGCCATACCCGCCGACGGCCAAAAGGGTCAGGCGCTCGCCCTCGGTCGGGTTACGCGCGCGATAGACATGGACGTGGGTGAAATCCCACAAGGCGGTCACGATTTCATCTGCACAGGCGCTAAGCGCGCGCGCTACCTCTGTGCCATTGGGTTTGCGCTGTTCGAGCCGCGCCAGCACAGCATCCCGCGCTTGAAGCCAGGCCGGTTTGAGGATCGCGACCGCCGCCTTGCGCAGAGCCGAACTTTGGCCGGACGCGGAGTCCGCCGCCTCGCTCAGGGCGCTCCGCAACAGACGCCCGTCCAGTCCGTCCGGCAGGACTGCGGCCTTGGGGGGCGAAGACAGGACAGGAGCGGGCAAGGGCGGATCTTTCCGGTTTAGGGCGATACGGGTTTAGGGGGATACAGGCTTAAGGGCGGCCTTGAGGCTATAAAGCGCCTCCAGCGCTTCACGCGGACTTAAGCTGTCCGGATCGATCCCGGCCAGCAGGGTTTCGACTTTTGACGGGGCCGCCGGTTCGCTCGGGGCAGCTTGGGCGGCAAGCGCAGCAAACAGGGGCAGGTCTTCGAGCCGGGCGGGCGCGGTCCCTTCGGCTTCGAGCCGCTCCAGCACGGCCTTGGCCCGATGGACCACCCGCACCGGTACGCCGGCAAGACGCGCGACCTGAACGCCATAGGAGCGGTCGGCGGCGCCGCTGCGGGCCTCATGTAGGAACACCAGCTCGCCGTTCCACTCCTTGGCCCGCATCGACAGGTTGGAGACGTAATCCAGCCGGGTCTCAAGGGTCGCCAGCTCGTGGTAGTGAGTGGCAAACAGAGTGCGGGCCTGATTGACATCATGCAGGGCCTCTGCACAGGCCCAGGCAATGGCCAGACCGTCATAGGTGGCCGTGCCCCGACCGATTTCATCGAGCACCACAAACGATCGCGGTGTCGCCTGGGTCAGGATCGCTGCCGTCTCGACCATTTCCATCATAAAGGTCGAGCGCCCGCGCGCCAGATCATCGCCCGCGCCGACGCGGCTGAACAGACGGTCCACCAGCCCCAGACGCAAAGACGCCGCCGGGACATAGAGCCCGGCCTGGGCCATCACCACCAGCAGCGCGTTCTGGCGCAAAAAGGTCGATTTCCCCGCCATGTTGGGGCCAGTCACCAGCGACAGGCGTGCCCCGGCCAGCCCTTGACCATCCAGCACGCAGCCATTGGGGGTATAGACCCCGCCCGACGCCTTGACGGCCGCTTCGACCACGGGGTGGCGGGCCGCTTCGGCAACAAAGACGAGGCTGTCATCGATCTCCGGACAGACGGCCTGATGGGCTTCGGCCCATTCGGCGGCGGCGCTGGCCACATCAAGCTGGGCCAGGG
>DAITMY010000310.1:0-2521 GCA_036834925.1 Asticcacaulis sp. | reverse complement strand
CCCCGTGCCAGAGATGGCCAGCCTCGATGTTGGCGCGCATATCATTGAAGACACAGTTCAGGCGATTGAAGAGGTCGCTCAGGATGTGGCGGAACTCGTCGGTGCCGCTGTGGAACCGGTCGCGCAAGTCGACACGCCAAAGGCCCAGCCCGTCAGCCGCTCGCCCAAAAGCCGTAAACCCGCTTGATCCGTCAGGTCGCGGGATAAAGGTCCAGCCGGATCGGGCGATGGTCTGATCCGGTGTGGGGACCAACCTTGCGGTCGACCAAGATAAATCCCTGAGAATAAAGGGCATTATCTATTCCAAGCCGCAGGGCGCCCGGTAAGGCAGTCGGCCAAGTGCCCAAGGTTACTGGCGTCAGCCTCAAACCGGTTTCACGCGCATAGGCTTGCATGACCGGCGTGCGCGGGACCGCGTTGAAATCCCCGATCAGGACGGTGTGACGATTATTCCGCCGGTTGATGATTCGCGTGGCGTAGTCTTTTTGATCCGTCTGGGCATACTCTTTGGTAAAGGGCCACGGGCGTGTCGTATGGATCGCGACGATTCGATAGGTATGTTCGCCTGCCAACAGGTCAAAATCCCATAAGGCCATGCCGCCGGGATGGCCATCGCCCGGGGTTCGGGTATAGGCTGTCCGGATCGGGTGACGGGATAAAATCCAGAATTCTTTATAATTTTCAATAATCGGATAGGCTCCGCGACCGATGCGCCGGATCGTATTGAGATCCAGATTATTGGTTTCAGCCAGCACGACGAGGTCAGGCTGTTCGGCCGCGATCCAATCTCCGATCCGCTCTGGGGTCTTGTTCCAGAACCAGTTGTTGGCAAACACGACGCGAAAGACAGGGGCGGCGGGTCGAGCGGTAGAGCCCTGTTGCTCATGCCCGTGGCGATCTTGGCCTGGTATCCATTGCGGATAGAGGCAGACGCTGAGTATCACGGTCGATAAGGTCGCCATGACGAGGGAAACCCGGAACCGTCCGGCCAAAGCGACGGTGAGCAGCAGGGCAGAGATGACCCAAGCTGGGCTCAGAAACTGGATCAAAAACTGGCCGTACTTGGTATCGGGCAAAGCCAGCATACCGATCCCAGCGGTCAGAACCGCCAGGACCGGCAGGACGCACAGTCCATCCAAAAAGGCACGGATACGGTTTAACATTCGGATCCCCAAGCCGGCTCGCATAGGTACTCAGGCCGGGGATCGTCCCGGCGTTTAGCCGAGGCGGACCGCAGTCCCTGAAGCGGTGACCATCAGCATGCTGGAGCCTTCGCCCACAGTTTCATAGTCGATGTCAACCCCAATCACGGCATCGGCCCCCCTTGCGCGGGCCGCTTCGGTCATTTCCCGGATCGCCGTTTCACGCGCTTCACGCAGGATTTGTTCGTAAGAGCCAGACCGGCCGCCAATGATATCGCGGATCCCGGCGAACAGGTCGCGGAACAGGTTGGCCCCGAGAATGGCTTCACCGGCTACGACGCCCAGATACTCCTTGGCCGGGCGGCCCTCGATGCTCGATGTGGTGCTAACAATCATCACGCGTTCCTTTTTCAAGAATTTGGCCTGTTGGACTTAATCGGTTTCGCTAACTCGTGTTAGTTAAGAAGCGGTCATGAACCTTGCGAGGGGGCGAAGGCGGGGCAAATGTGGGCACGGTCACACAAGGATGTCTTGCGCATCCACGATAGCATTGATTTCATCAAGAAATTATCGGACCGCGTGGTCGGCGTTGGCCCGATAAGTATCGGGCTTGATGGGATCCTGACCTGGGTGCCTGGGGTCGGCGCTGTTTATGGCCTGTTCGCCAGTCTTTGGATTATCCTTCAAGGGGTCCGTGCGCGGATATCACCCTTGCGGATTGCGCAGTTGCTGGGGATTCTGGCCGTGGATAATGGTGTGATCGTAATCCCTCTGGCGGGTCAGATTGTCGATACCCTGTTCCAAGGGCACCTCTATGCCGCCAAGGTCGTGCAGGCGGAAATCGAGAAGACGCATTACATCGAAAAGAACTGGAAGGACGCCCGGGCGGATGGTTCGTGGGAGTCGGACCAACTGGCCATGCGCGAGGCGGGTAAGCGGCGGCTTATCTATTTGCGCTGAGGCCCAGAGACGCCCCACCGGATCAGGCCGGTGAAGCGCTTCTTGTCTGGGGTTAAGCGTTGGCGGTTGCCTTACGCCGCCGCGCTAGGCTGCGGGTGATTTCAACCCCATTCCAGCCGATCAGCAGGATCAGGAATAGCAGCATCAAACTGCCGTGGGTCAGGGCTAGCATGACTTCGCCTTGGCTGTTTAACAGCTCGCGGATGGCATAGACGCGCAGGAAGACCTCGTTCACGCCGCCGCCAATCAGCATGTAATAGCTGCCGATCATGCAGGATAGGTGGATATAGCGCCATAGCGGGCGGGGCCAGTGTGATCGGGCCGACAGCCAGCCGACGACGATCAGCACCAAGGTGATGACCGCCAGCATGTGCGGAAAGAAAAACACCCCCAACCGATAGATCCCAAGTGCCGAGAGG
>DAITMY010000309.1:0-2582 GCA_036834925.1 Asticcacaulis sp. | reverse complement strand
CCGCACGAGTCCAAGCGATGCTCCATAATGCAAAAGCGAGCGCGACCTATGCCGCGCTCGCCCTGACCTGGTAACGTTTCCGTTTATCGTTCTCGCCTGTCCGTCGTGGGTGCGGACAGGCGGGCCTTTCGTCTCAACGCTTAGTCAAACAAAGCGTCGATATCATCCTGGCTAGCCGGTTTGCCGGGATCCGCCGGGGCATCAAACAGTGAGTCGATATCGGACTGACTGTTCGGTGCGGGCGTTGCCGCGGGTTTGGCTTCAGCCTTAGGCGCCGGTTTGGGCTCTGGCTTAGGCTCTGGCTTGGGCACCGGTTTAGGTTCCGGGGCGGGCACTGGAGCGGCGACAGCCGGCGCGTCGAACATCGCATCGATGTCGTCCTGACCTGCGGGCGCATCAAACATCGCGTCAATGTCATCCTGCCCGGCGGGGGCGTCAAACATCGCATCGATATCATCTTGCCCCGATAGGGACGAAGGCTGACCATTGAACAACGCATCGATATCGTCTTGCCCGGTTTCCGGGCCATTGACGGCCGGACCATTGAGCAGAAGATCGCGTTTGCGCTTTTCTTCAGCGCTGAGTTCTGCCTGCGCATCTTCGACACCCAGAGAATTGGCCAGACGACCAACCCGGGCTTCGATCTGCCGAAGCACATTAACGACCTTGGACACGCGTTGTCCGGTGATGTCCTGGAAGCTACAGGCTTCAAAGATGATCATCACTTCGTTTTCGACCTTGGCCCGATAGGTGGCGAGATCATCGGCGTCCATGCCGAGTATCGCCTCTGCCGAGTTCATGATCGTATTGGTCGCCGTTTCGGTATCGCGTGTAATCGCCTCGAGTTCTGCACCTGCGGACGGGATCCGTTCGCGGGACAGATTGTTCGGCTGCAGCGCGGTAATTTCGTCCCGGGCTTTGGCGATGTAGGCCGCGATCGTGCGAAACTCCGAGTACATGTTCCGGTCGAGGCGCTGAAAGAAATCGCGCATAGACGAGACAAGGGCCTCGGACTGCTTCATCAGACCGATCAGATGCGGATCCAGCGCAGGCGCCTCAACGGCCTCGGGGGCCTCATAGTTCTGGTTTTCTGCTGGCTGGCCCATCACGACCTTCTTAGGTTAGAATTCACCGAGAACGGCGACAATCTTCTGCTTCAAGGTCGCCGCATTGAAGGGCTTCACGATGTAATTGTTTACACCGGCCTTTTTCGCAGCAATGACGTTTTCCGTCTTGGATTCTGCTGTGACCATAATGAACGGGGTCCGCTTCAGGCCATCATCGGCCCGAACCTTGAGCAAAAGCTCATAACCCGTCATCGGCTCCATGTTCCAGTCAGAGATGACCAGACCATAGTTGGTCGATTTCATTTTTTCATAGGCTTCGGTTCCATCCGATGCCTCTTCCACATTTTCAAAACCAAGCTGCTTCAGCAGGTTGGAAATGATCCGGAGCATGGTTTTGTAGTCATCAACAACCAGGACCGGCATGGACATATCGATGGCCATGAGTATAGACGCCCCACCAAGTTACCAGGTACCGCATTATGCGAACCCTTCTTGAGATGATGCCAATTTACACAACAGGCCTTGCGAAGCGGTTAAGGCTATCATGAAAAGTCTGCTAGAAAGCCGATATGCAAAACTCAATCACGCTTGAATCCCTGTCTATTGGACAGGAACACACAAAAATTCAGACGGTTAGCGTCGAAGCCATTGAAGCCTTTGCCGCTGTATCCGGGGATCGTAATCCGATTCATCTGGATCCTGCCTATGCTGAAACCACACCCTTCAAGGGTATTATCGCCCATGGCCTCCTCGCCGGAAGCTATATTTCGGCGGTCTTGGGTAATGAGTTTCCGGGGAATGGCGCGATTTATATTTCACAGTCGCTGAACTTTCTGCGCCCCGTTCGGCCAGGATCCGAGCTGACGATCCGTGTTCGGGTCGAGGCGATTGATCTCAAGACCGGTTATGTGACACTCGACACGCTCTGCACCGTGGACGGCAAAAAGGTCCTCAATGGCCAGGCCGTCGTCATGGTGCCCCGGGCAAACGCGCCCGTTTCCGGGAGCTGATCCTTTGTTTCGACTTCACAGCTGGGCCGGTCTGCCGCAACACTGTCGTGGGGCGAGCCTCGCCCTTGGTAATTTCGATGGGGTCCACAAAGGCCACCAGACTGTGATCGCCGAAGCCGCCCGTGCGGCAAAAGCTTTGGGCAGCCCCCTCGGTGTAGTTAGCTTTGATCCCCATCCGCGTCGGTTTTTCCAACCGGACCTCCCTCCGTTTCGGCTGATGAGCCTTGACCAACAGACCCGCGCCCTTGCGGGTCTGGGGGTGGATCTGTTTTACGTCCTGCCGTTTGACGCGAATATGGCCGCCTTGAGCGATGAGGCCTTTGCCCGGACCATCCTGTCGGAAGGCCTCGGTGCCCGTCATGTTGCTGTCGGCTTCGATATCACCTACGGCAAGGGGCGCAGCGGCAGTCCGCAAAGCCTTCAAGCTCAGGGGCAGACATTGGGTTTCGGGGTATCCGTTACCCCCGAGTGTCGCAGCCAGAACGGGATCAAATACGCCTCCTCG
>DAITMY010000308.1:0-2583 GCA_036834925.1 Asticcacaulis sp. | reverse complement strand
GCCCTACGGGCCGCTGGGGTCGACGGGATCTTTACGGATTTCCCGGGTCAGACGGTCGAGGCGGTCAAGGTCCGGCCCTGAACCATGCCCTCGCTTGGCAGGGGGCGCGGCGCAGTTTAGATCGGGGCGCAAAGAGGTGCCCCATGACGATACTGACTGACCTGTCCCCGTCATCTGACTGGCGTGAGCCGTGGCGTGGCCGTGTGGATGCCGAGGACGGACCTGAGGGCCTCCGCTGGCACCAAGTGATCGAAGCCTGTCCATCGAGCTTGGATCCGTTTTCAGAGCCGTCGACTGTGCTTCTGGGGCTTGCCTCAGATGAAGGGGTGCGTCGCAATCAGGGGCGGCCCGGTGCGGCTGGCGGGCCTTTGGCTCTGCGACGGATGCTGGCCAATTTGCCGGCGGAGCCAGACTTTCGCCTTTGGGATGCCGGGGATGTGGTCTGTGAGGGTGAGGGGCTGGAACGGGCGCAGATGCTCTATGCCCGGAAGGTTGAGGCCTTGCTGCTCGCGGGTCAAAAGGTGGTTGGGCTCGGCGGGGGGCATGAAATCGGCTGGGCCACCGCCAGTGGCTGGCTCGCCGCAGAGCGTGCGAAAGCCCCGGAGGCCCGCCTAGGCCTGATCAATTTTGATGCTCATTTTGATTTGCGCGATGCGCCGGTACCCACCTCTGGGACGCCGTTCCTTCAGGCGCTGCGCGAGGCCGGGCGGATGGGGCAAGATCTGTCTTACATGGCTGTGGGGATCAGTGAGGCCGCCAATACGCCGGTGCTCTTTCGGCGGGCCCGTGAGACCAACACCCAATGGATGGCCGATGAGGCCTGTACCCGCGAACAGATGCCATTGCTTCAAGCGCGCCTCGCCGAGTGGCTGGGCGGGCGGGATGCCGTTTATATGACGCTGTGTCTGGATGTGCTGCCGGCTGCGGTGGCGCCCGGGGTCAGTGCGCCCTCTGCGCTTGGGGTCGCGCCCGATGTGGTCCTAGCCCTGATGCAGACCGTCGCAAGCAGTGGCAAGTTACGGGTCATGGATGTCGCTGAGTTGTCGCCGCCGTTTGATCTGGATCATCGAACCGCCCGGACAGCGGCGCGGATGATCTGGTCAAGCTGCCGAGCGTGGCGCTGATTTACAAGGCTGTCGTGCCAATAAAAAACGCGCCGCAGCAGCCTGCGGCGCGTTTTGATTCCGTTTGACCGAAATCTTAGGAGATATCTTCGTTGATCAGGCCGATCTTGAAGTAGCCTTCGTCCTGAAGCTCGTTCAGAACTTCCATGAACTTCTCATAGCTCACTTCGGCCGAGGCGCGAACCATCACGCGCTCTTCGCGGCTGGTGGTGCCAAAAGCGGTTCCCAGATCCGCCGCAAGGGTGTCGAGCGACGTTTGCTTCTCGGCAATGTAGATTTCGCCGTTTTCTTGGATCGAAATAAAGACCGGATCCTTATCCGGCTTCGGCCCATCCACTGCCGGGGGTAGGTCAAGTTTGATCGACACGGTCGCAACCGGGATCGACACCATGAAGATGATCAAAAGCACCAGCATGATGTCCACGAACGGAGTCACGTTGATGTCAGAGTTTTGATCGACAGTGTAACGGCTTCCGCCGCCGCCAGAGAGCTTGGCCCCCATGTTTCATTCTCCCTACAAGTCCGCTTTGCAAACGGTACCCGGTCACGCTTCAGCCGCCAGTTTTGACGACACTTTCCGTCGAAGTAAAGCGCGGCCGCGCTTTTGGAAAGGATATTTCCCGGTTCGCGGCCGTTTTTTTACTCACATACGCTGACAAAAGCGTAAAAATCGCTCTTGAAGGGCGATATCGGTTTTAAATACCCCCGTGAAGCGGGTCGTGATGGTGCTGACATCCTTGTGGTGCACGCCGCGCGTGCTCATGCATTGGTGCTGAGCATCGATCAGAATCGCCACGCCTTTGGGGGCCAGATTGCTTTCCAGCGCGTCCGCGATCTGTTTGGTCATGGTTTCTTGGGTCTGGAGCCGCTTGGCGTAGATTTCCACGACGCGCGCAATTTTAGAGATCCCGACGACCTTGTCGGTCGGCATATAGGCGACATAGGCCTTGCCAAGGAACGGGGCCATGTGGTGTTCGCAATGGCTTTCCACATCGATATCGCGCAGCATGACGATGTCGTCGTAGCCTTGGACGTCTTCGAACGTGCGCGACAATTCTTTGGCCGGATCGGCGTTGTAGCCTTGGAACCATTCTTCAAAGGCGTCGACGACTCGCTTGGGGGTGTCAATCAAGCCTTCGCGCGACGGATTGTCACCGGCCCAGGCTAGCAGGGTCCGCACAGCAGCCATGGCCGCTTCACGCGACGGTTTGGCATTGGCGGCAGTCACGGGTTCAAACGACGTGCCGGTTCCGGCCGCCGGTGCAGGCGATGTAGTCAAGCTGGCATCCATGGCTGAAATCACTTTCCAAGGGTCGAGTTGCGCCGGAGCGATGGCTCCGGAAATGACGCGTGGCACCCTACTGGGGAGTAAACGCGTCCTGCTGGGCCTTGGATCAGGGTCGCTTCGCGTCAAGGCGAGCTGACATTGATCGAACGCTGTTCAGCAGTGGTACTTTAC
>DAITMY010000307.1:0-2589 GCA_036834925.1 Asticcacaulis sp. | reverse complement strand
GGCCATCACCTCTTCTTCAAGATGGCGGACCAAGCGCGGGCGTTCACCGCCCTTTTTTCCGGCGCGGGCAGCGAGATCACGGTTTTTTGAAAAGCTACGCTCTGTGTCCGGAACACTTTCGCCGCCTTTTCGTCCGGCAGCGACAGCCAGGTCCCGATTTTGCGCAAAGCTACGCTTATCGCTTGGCACGCTGGCTCCCCCCTTGCGGGCAATTTCACGGCGCCGCTCTGGGGACATGCTGGCAAAACCGCGAAGCGATTTTTGGGGGCTGGCTTCAGTCATGGTGTTATTCCTCCGTCTTCTGGTCGGAACCAGTGAGGAGTCAACGCGCCAAATAACGCTGAGTTCCCAGCGTTAAGTCATATTTTTTCCTTCTGCGAAGACAAAAAACAGGCCCCGGATAACCGGGGCCTGCCTGCTGTTTATGCCTAATCGGTGAGCCAACGCCTTAGAGCAAGGCCCCATGGCAATGTTTGAACTTTTTGCCGGAACCGCAGGGGCATAGACCATTGCGGGGGGTGCGTTCCCAATCCTCAGGCAGCGCTGATGTCGGCAGGGCTTCGCGCTGTTCTGGGGTCAGGGCGGACAGATCCGTCGTCATTTCATTCTCGCCCGTCAGCGGATTGATATGAACTTCCTGGAAGGCCGGACGCACGGGTTCTGGCGGCTGTTCAAAATGGATCTCAACCGTCATCAGCCAACGCGTGACGTTCTGACGCAGATCCGTCAGCAGGGCTTCGAACAAGGAGAACGCTTCGGTTTTGTACTCATTGAGCGGGTCACGTTGGCCATAGCCACGCAGGCCAATCACGGCCCGCAGATGGTCCAGATGCATCAGGTGCTCGCGCCACTGAAGATCAATCATCTGCAACAGGAAGCTCTTCTCCAGCGAACGCATCTGCTCGGAACCCAGCATGCTGAGTCGCTCTTCCATGCGCGTATCCGTAGCGGCACGAATACGGTCCGCGACTTCCTCGTTGGCGATGCCTTCTTCGGCGGCCCATTCAGCAATCGGCAGATCCAGGCCAAAGATGGTTTTGCAGCGCTCGGTCAGGCCGTCGACATCCCATTGTTCGGCATAGGCTTTGGGCGGCATATAGCGCTCGACCAGGTCGGCAATGGTGTCATGGCGGAACTCGGTGATCAGCTCCGACATGTCCTCGCTTTCGAGGAAGTCTTGGCGCTGTTCGAACACAGCCTTACGCTGGTCGTTGATCACGTCATCATATTTGAGCAGGTTCTTGCGCATTTCATAGTTGCGCTGCTCAACGCGTTTTTGAGCGGTGGCAATGGCGCTGTTGAGCCACTTATGGGTGATCGCTTCGCCTTCTTCGAGGCCAAAGGTCCGCATGATGCCTTCGAGGCGATCCCCGGCAAAGATCCGTAAGAGATCGTCTTCGCAAGACAGGAAGAATTTCGAGTGACCTGGGTCACCCTGACGGCCGGTCCGGCCGCGCAGCTGATTGTCGATCCGGCGGCTTTCGTGGCGCTCTGTCCCGAGCACATAAAGTCCACCCGCAGCCAGAGCAACTTCGCGGCGGGCTTGGATGTCTGCTTCAAGTCGGGCTTTTTCCGCGAGGTAAAGGGCCTCGGTGATCTCTTCGCCCTTGCCCCGCATTTCCTGCTGCCAACGCTGCAGGCGCATTTCGAGGTTCCCGCCAAGCTGAATGTCCGTCCCGCGTCCGGCCATGTTGGTGGCGATGGTCACAGATCCGGGAACCCCGGCATCGGCCACAATAAAGGCTTCCTGCTCATGGTAGCGGGCGTTCAGGACCTGATGGGGGATCCCCGTCAGGGTCTTGCCGTCTTTTTCGTAGGTATAGGCCTTGAGCAGTTCCGAGAGCGTCTCGGACTTTTCGATCGACACGGTCCCGATCAGAATCGGCTGGTTGCGCACAAAACAGTCGGCGATCTGCTTCAGGATCGCTTGGTTTTTCTCGCGTTCCGAGCGGTAAACCTCATCGTCCTCATCGATCCGGGCCACCGGGCGGTTGGTCGGGATTTCCATCACGTCCATCTTGTAGATGTCCATGAATTCCGACGCTTCGGTCGCGGCTGTCCCGGTCATGCCCGAGAGTTTTTTGTAGAGGCGGAAGTAGTTCTGGATCGTCACCGAGGCCAGGGTCTGGTTCTCGGGTTGGATGTCCGCGCCTTCCTTGGCCTCGATCGCTTGGTGCAGTCCTTCGGACAGACGGCGACCGGACATCATCCGGCCGGTAAACTCGTCGATCAGAACAACCTCGCCGCCCTTGACGATATAGTCCTTGTCACGGGTGTAGAGGGTGTTGGCCCGTAGGGCTTGATTGATGTGGTGAACCAGCGAGACGTTGGCCGGATCATAGAGCCCGGCCGTGCCGTCAGCGAGGTGTCCGGCTTCGGCCAGCAATTCTTCGGCCCGTTCTGATCCGCGCTCGGTCAGCAGCACTTGCCGCTGCTTTTCGTCGAGGTCGAAGATCCCTTCCTCGAGGATCATCGACTTCACCATCGTGTCGATGATGCGATAAAATTCCGAACGATCTTCTGTCGGGCCTGAAATGATCAGCGGCGTGCGGGCCTCGTCGATCAGGATCGAGTCCACTTCGTCGACGA
>DAITMY010000306.1:0-2597 GCA_036834925.1 Asticcacaulis sp. | reverse complement strand
TCCTTCAGCAGGTCATCAAAATTGACGCTGGTATCGAGGGTCAGATCCACCCCGGTATCCGACGGCAGCGCCATCGGCTTGTCGAGGAATCGTCCCCCCAGCACATCAAAGGCGGAAATCCGCGCCACTTGCTTTTGCGGCGGGTCATGACGGCCCTTGATGCGGAACAGCACACCCAGACGCCCACCCGACAGGCTGTTGACCTCGGCGCTCAGGCTGTCGAACGCGAGGTTCTCCATCGCCTGATAGGCCATGTCCTGTACGGTGGATGGCGGCACGGCCCCCTTGTCGGTCTCCGGCCCGCCGCCCGCCTGCACGCCCGACAGCGCCGCCCGGCTGATCGACAGCCGCCCCGGCCCATCCGCCGACAGGGTCCCGGCCTGGAAGCGCAGACCGTCGGGGCCATAGGTAAAGGGCAGGCGTCCGCTGACCCGGCCCGTAAAGCGCACATCCTTTGCCAAAGGCGACGCGGCCAGTACTTGCGACAGGTCGATTTGTTCGAGCACCAGCGTCCCGGCAAAGGTCGCCTTGGGATCGAGCGGAATGCTGACCGCCTCGATCCGGGCCGATCCGCCTGCCGCTTGCACGGTGGCCGTATCCAGTTGCAGCGCCTTTTCCAGCAGTTGGAAACGGGCCAGCAGCGCCGTCAGGGGCAAGGCCCCGTCGATGGCCTCGGCCGTCAGGCTTTGCCCCGGTGCGGTCATCAGCGGCGACAGGCTGGTCAGGCGCAGCGTGCCCGACAGGCCGCGCACGGGCCCCAGCGGGCCAGTAAAGTCGAGGCCGCCCCCAGACGGACCGCCAAGGGTGACAAGGCCCTGGCTGGTGACATCCTTGGGCGTCCAACGCACCGCGCCTTCAAATTGGGCCTGCCCCTTGACGTCCGAGCGGGTCAGGCTTGCGGCCAAGGGCGACAAGGCCGCCGGTTGCAGCCCCTCAGGCGTGAAATTCAGGTCCGGCGCGCGGATCAGCGCTTCACCCCGGCCTGTGGCGGTCGCATGGGTGACGGTGACGGTCCCCAGATGACGACGCAGCAAATCGGCCACATCGAGTTTGGCCTTCACCGCCGCAGGGTCCACCGTCACGGTCCCCTTCACCTCAAGCGGGTTAAACCGGGCCGCCGGGGTCAGATCCGCGACCTGAACGCCGTCCAGCTGGACGCTCCCCGACAGGCGATCCCCTAGGGTATCGAGCTGGACCCGCGCCCGGCCCTCGCGGAAGGCAAGCTGGCTGTCCGCTAAGTGCGCTTCGGCCCGGTCGAGGCGCGCCATCACTTTGAGCCGCCCGCTCTGGGACTGAACAAGCGGCGCACCCGCCACTGGGCAAAGTTTGGTGGTCAAGCGCGAGAGGTCTTGCGCCCCGGCTTCCAGCGTCTCCGCAGACACGCTCAGGCAGTCTCGGGCCAGCACCCGCAAGCCGCCGGGATCGGTCCTTAAGATGCCGACCCCCTCAAGCCGCGCGCCACGCAGCGGCCCCGTCGAGAAGCTCAGATCCGTCGCGATCTCGGCCGACAGACCATCCGGGGCTGCCGGATCCGTCAGGGAAATCTCGGTCGCCGTCAGGGTCCCTTGCGGCAGATCACCGCCCGCCATCGTCACGCGGACCGCCCCCGGCCCGTCGCTGTCGAGCAAGGGAGACCCGGCGACGGCGGACAAAGTGACTTGCCCGGCCTCTTTGGCGGGATCGAGCACCACGGGACGCTGGCTGGTCAGACGCCAGACCAAGGGCGAGGCTTCGGATTGCCGGGCCACGATCTCAAGGCCCTTCGCCTCAACAGAAAAATCGCCCAGTGCATTTTGCAGGGCCACCCAAGAATCCTCTGCCGGGGCCGCTTTGGGCGTGCCCAGACCCGTAACCCGGGCCGAGGGGCTGGACAGATCCGCCGTCACCCGGCTGATCTGCTCGCGCTCGCTTTGTTCAAACAGGGCCTTCAGCCGCATGGAGGGCGACTGAACAGCCAGACCGGGGCGCTCCGCCCGGCGGGCCCGCCCGCTGCCGCTCAGCGACGCCGTAAGGCCCTTGGGGCCGCGCGTGACGCCAAGCGTGTCAAAGCTGAGATCCGGTGCCTCGATGAACAGCCCGTCCTGACGCACCGCCATGGCCCGCACACGCAGCGGATCGCTGGCCTCAAGCGTCAGCGTCCCGGCCTCAGGATCAGTCGTGACATCCGCAGATATCAGTTCAAACCGCACCGCCCGGGCATCGAGGGTTGCCCCCTGAACGGCATCGGCGCGCCCCGACAAACGCAGCGTCCCGGTCAAGCCCGGCAGGGTTTTATCCGCCGCCGCCAGGATCTGGGCCTTGAGGCGACCGCTGGCTTCAAGACCCTGAAGGTCTGTTGCACACGCTTGAAACGCGTCCGCTTTGAGCCCGAGGGTCAAGTCCAGTGGCCCCGCCAGCGCCGCCTTGGCTTCGGGATAGGGCACCGTTCCGGTCAGATCCGCGCGCACCATGCGCAGGTTCAGTTCCCCGCCCGTCAGCGACTGGGCCAAAATCTGGGCTTCAAGGCTTAGCAGATCCCCGCCACTGCCTGCGGCGCGGGTCTGGGCGAGCATCGGCCGGATCTTCACCGAACCGCCGGTGATCTGGCCCTCATAGAC
>DAITMY010000305.1:0-2600 GCA_036834925.1 Asticcacaulis sp. | reverse complement strand
CCGCCAAGCTCGCCCTTAGCCGAAAAGCCTTGGTGAATGATGACCTCGGGGCCTTTGGCGATTTTGCCCAAAGTGCCGGACGCATGGCCGCTGAAACCGAGAACAAGGTTCTTGTAGATCTTTTGCTGAGCAATCCAAAACTGGCGGAAACCGGCAAATCCCTGTTCCATGACGATCATCGGAACAAAGAGGGTGCCCGTCTGGATGATAGCGGCATCGGCCTAGACGGGATGCGGGCGGCCTTCCGGATGCAAAAGGGCCTTGATGGAAAGACGCCGATCAACGCGACCGCGCGTTTCTTGCTGGTCAGTACAGACCTTGAGCCCACCGTCGATACCCTGATGACCAAGATTCTTGACGTGAATTCCGCTTGGCGTCCCGAAGGCCTCAAAGACCTTGAGCTTCTGGTCGAACCGCGTCTTCCGGCTAAGTCGGCTTATGCTTTTGTTGATCCGGCCCGCCTCGCTTGCTTTGAGTACAGCTATCTTTCGTCGGCACAAGGGCCGCAAATCGCCAGTCAACCCGATTGGGACACTCTCGGGATGGAATTCCGCGTCTATCTGGATTTCGGGGCAGGGGCCATTGACTTCCGGGGGGCGTACCAATGGGCGTGACCCTCGATCAACTGATCCTATGGCGCGATGCACTTCTCGAAGCCCGGTATCAGGGAGTCCGGCGTGTCCGCGACTCCTCGGGCGATGAAATCGAATATCGCTCCGATGCCGAAATGGCCAAGGCGATTGCCGCCGCGTCCGCTCAAATCGAACAATTCGGGCGGGGCTATCCGCGAACGATTTACCTACGAACCTCGAAAGGTCTCTGAATGAAAAACTATCTTCAACCGGGTGACACGATCACCATTCCCGCACCGGCCTCATTTGCTTCCGGCGACGTGGTGATTATCGGCGGCCTTGTTGGGATCGCTGCCGGGGATGCCGCTGCCGCCGCCCCGCTTGACGTCGTGACCCGTGGCATCTTCTCGCTGCCGAAAGCTGCCGCCGCCGATTTTACCCTTGGTGCGACGGTCTATTTCGACGCCACGAATAAGGTGGCTACCGCCACCGCGACTGGTAATGCCCGAATCGGTCTCGCCGTCGCTGCCGCCGCCGCGAACACCGCCGCCGTTGAAGTCCGACTGGGTTGATTAAATATGGCCGCTGCTTCCTCAAACAAAGCACTACCTCCTCCCACACGACGGGGACTGAGTCGCTTGGAAGCGGCGGCATATATTGACCTATCCCCCGGCACTTTTGATAGGTTGGTCGAAGAGGGCAAAATGCCACGGGCCAAAAAGGTCTATTCTCGCCTTATTTGGGATAGGCACGAGATTGATCTTGCTTTCGACGTTTTAGGTTGCGAATCTACTGAGGCAACTAATTCGTGGGACGATATACAATAATGTGAGTGCCAATGCCTAAGCAAAAAATCCTCCCTTACGTTCATACTTTCAGAGACCGACATAACAAAACGCGCCATTATTTTAGGAGAAGCGGATTTAAACGCATAAAGCTACCCGGATTATATGCAAGCCCTGAGTTTATGGCCGCTTATACTGCCGCTCTCGGAGGCGAAATCGCTCCTAAAATTGAACCCGGTGCTTCATTAGTTGTCAAAGGGTCTGTAGGGGCTTTGGTTGCCGCTTGGTATCAGGGAGCGGATTATAAAAGCTATAAAAATCAGACCAAAGTGACTTATCGCGGCATTGCTGAGGCCTTCCGTAAGGAACATGGTCACAGATTGGTCGCTGACATGACGCCGGTTGCTGTCACCAAACTTATGGGGGCTAAGGCCGATACACCTAGTGCGGCTAATAACTTTCTCAAAGTACTTCGATCTATTATGCGCTTTGCAGTTTCGAACGGATGGCGGGCGGATGATCCGACCCGAACCGTTCGCCCATTAAAAGCCAGCACTAAAGGCTTCCATACGTGGACAGAGGCCGAAATTAGCCAGTTTCAAGCATTCCATAAGGTCGGGACGCGCGCAAGATTGGCCTTAGATCTGCTCCTATACACAGGGCAAAGACGTTCCGATGTAATACTCATGGGGCCAAGGGACATTCAAGATGGTTTGATAAATGTAACGCAACAAAAAACTGGCGTTTCGTTATTAATACCTATTCACCCTGAACTAAGAAAAACGCTTGAAGCCGTCGATTGTGAATTCGACACTTTCTTGAATACCTATCAGGGGGAGGCTTTTACGGCGGCGGGTTTCGGAAACTGGTTCAAGTCCGTATGTCTCGAAGCCAAGCTGCCGGATAACTGTTCAGCCCATGGACTACGTAAAGCCGCCGCTAGGCGTTTGGCTGAAGCCGGTTGCACCACGAAGCAAATTGCCGCCGTCACAGGTCACACCACGTTGAAGGAAGTCGAACGCTACACAGCGGCGGCTGAACAGCTTTCACTTGCCCGTGACGCCATGGCGAAACTGCCGGACTTTGAGCAAAAAACCTAAACCCTTTTTGGCAAACCTGTTACGATGGTTTGCCAATCCACTTTAGAACACGTTGAAAGGTAAAGAAAAAATGATAGAGGTGGCGGACAGAGAGGGATTCGAACCCTCGATAGAGTTTCCCCTATACACGCGTTCCAGGCGTG
>DAITMY010000304.1:0-2610 GCA_036834925.1 Asticcacaulis sp. | reverse complement strand
CAAGCGGAACGGGCGCGGTTGGCCGCCCTGAATGCCCGGGAAACCGAGATTACCAATCGCCTAGCCTCGACCCGAGCGCGGCTGGCCCGGCTCCTATCCGCGCTCCAGCTCTATTCGCGCGACCCGCCGCCCGCACTCTATGTCTCACCGAAGAAAGCAACAGATGCCGTCCGGGCCGCCATCCTGATGCGGGCCATCACGCCGGAACTGAAACGCCGCGCCAAGGCCTTATCGGGAGAGATCAGCCGCCTTCAAGTCATCCGACGCGAAGCGGCGCTTTCGAGTGAAGCCCTGTTCTTGGCCGAAAGCGCGCTGGCGGAGCAGCGGACCGGTATGGCGCGGCTGATCGCCGATAAGAACGCCCGTGAGACGGCACTAATGGCCGAAGCGGATCGGCTCGAAGCCGAAGCCTTTGCCATCGCCCTGAGAGAGCGAGGCTTAAGGGGCCTTTCGGGCTCCAGCGCCCTGAATAGCCAGCGCACGATATCGACCCGTGCCATGCTCAGCCCGGTGATCGGTCAAAGGACCCACAATTACGGCGACGAAATTGGTGACGGCAACCGCTCGTATGGTTTGATCTGGCGGACAAGTCCTGGGGCTCAAGTGGTCGCCCCAACCGAAGGGGATGTAGAATATGCCGGGGCATTACCCAACTATGGCAAGGTCGTGATCCTATATGTCGGCAGCGGACGGCGGTTGGTTATGACCGGTTTGGACCAAATCTTTGTCCGTCCCGGCCTGAGCGTGAGGGCGGGAGAGCCCTTAGGGCGGACCAACAACCGCACCAGCAAGCCTCAGGATGTCTATCTTGAGGTCCGCCAGGGCGAAGAGACTGTCGATCCGGCCACAGGTTTTGATTTTTCGTCGCCAGAGTGATTTTTCCCACGACAGACGGTCATCTTGTCGTCAGACTTGTCTGCAAAACATCATCAGGTCGGCTCGATCACGAGCAAAGCCGGTCTAGGATCTTCAGGATGTCGATGCGCAAATTGTTTTTGTCGGGTGTAGCGGTTGTGGCCCTCAGTGCCGGAGCTGTGGCCTATGCCAACCAGCCGGTTTTTGCGCCGAAATCCGAAGTCTATGACATGCTGGAACTGTTCGGCGATGCGCTGACAGTCATCCAGCGCAACTATGTCGTGCCGGTTGACGAGAAAAAACTGATCGAATCGGCGCTCGACGGCATGGTGTCTGCTCTCGACCCGCATTCGAGCTACCTGTCGCCGGACGAAACCAAGGCCTTGAGCGAAACGATCGAAGGCACTTACGGCGGCCTCGGGATCGAAGTCACGTCCGAAGATGGCGCAATCAAGGTCGTGACCCCGCTGGATGACTCCCCGGCGGCCCGCGCTGGACTGCAGCCCGGCGACTATATTACGGCCATCGACAGCAAAAGCATTATTGGCCTGCGCCAGTCCGAAGCCGTCTCGCAGATGCGGGGCGTAGCCGGGACAAAAATCAAAGTAACCATCGTTCGCGAAGGTGCCGATGCGCCATTCGACGTCGAGTTGACCCGTGAAACCATCAAAGACCAGTCGGTCAAGTGGCGGATGGAAGGCGATTATGGCGTCCTTCGTATTACCAAGTTCAACAAGCTAACCGCTGAAGAAAGCGAAAAAGGCTTAGCTGAACTGAAGGCCAAAAACCCGGCCATGAAGGGCTTGGTGCTCGATCTGCGCAACAACCCGGGCGGGCTTCTTGATCAATCGGTCAAGGTGGCGGATCTGTTCCTCGAAGGGGGCGAAATCGTCAGCCAGCGCGGGCGCAAGAAGACCGATATTGCCCGGTACAACGCCACGCGCGGCGATGTGCTCAAGGGCTTGCCCATGGTCGTTCTGGTCAACCAAGGCAGCGCTTCGGCGGCGGAAATCGTGGCCGGCGCACTCCAGGATCACAAGCGGGCCCCGATTGTCGGCCTGACCAGCTTTGGCAAGGGCTCGGTCCAGCAGGAATTCCGGCTTTCCGAGACACGAGGCCTCAAGCTGACGACGGCGCGCTACTACACGCCCTCGGGCCGCTCAATCCAGCGCACCGGCATCGAACCGGACCTCGAAGTCGCGCAATCGCGCGAACAGGCCAAGCTGATCGCCACCTCGTCATTCCAATTCAGCGAGGCAGCCTATCGCAATGCCTTGGACGCCGACGAGGGCAAGGCGCGGCGCGGTGAACACGAAGTGTCGGAAATCCCGCCTGAAGATCATGACGTTAAAACGGGTGACTTCCAGTTGCTCCGCGCCTTTGATGTTCTGGCCGCCAAGGGCGACATTCAGGCCGTGATGAAAAATCGTCGCGGCAAGGCGGTTGCCGCATCGGATCTGGTGGAAAAGCCCGGCGCGCGCTTTGAAAAAAGTGGCAAGCCTGCGGACAAGTCCAAGGAAAAGGTCGCGGATAAACCCGCTGACAAACCCACCCAGGCCCCGTCAACCGAACCCAAAAACTAAGGCGCCGGTAAGCCTGATTGTTCAGATCTCGTTAGGCTTTGTTAACTTGCCCGTAGGACTATAGGGCAAGACGCACGGTCGCGTCTGTTTGCCAATCAGGTTTGTTGTGTCGTCTCCGCTCGCCATGTTTGCCAAGCCCAAGCTTGATTTTGCCGCCTTTCTTGCGCAGGAC
>DAITMY010000303.1:0-2627 GCA_036834925.1 Asticcacaulis sp. | reverse complement strand
ATTAATAGGTAGGCATATTTGCTCACGAATAACAAAAGCACATTTAAAGTTTTTGCCCTTAAATCCAGGCAAATTTATATTTTTAAAAACTGCAATTGAATTATTATTAAATATTATCGTGACCTCGAATGGCATATGTTCACTATCAAATTGAACAATTTGATCTTCATATCCACGATACGTAGGGAATTTACAATTTAAGTTTCTATAACTTAAGATCTCAAAAGCAGCGACTAACTCAAGCATGATCTCCCCCTTAGAAACACTTGACTACAGCAACAGCGCACCCATTGCTCCTGTACATGTAAGTTCGTTACATCCAGACAAATGGCCTCACCTAGATCCCACCCCAACCCTAACGAGAAACACGCGGTTGCCAAGGGGAATGTCTGCGCATCCCAGCCCGCTTAAGACGCCAACAGGTCAGTCAAGAGCGGTGCGCAGGCAATATCTCAGTCGGATGGAGTCACCTCGGGTCGATATTGCTATGAGCACGTCCGTCGCACACGCGATCACGGCTGTTAGGGGCCCTGCTATCAATGAGTCTGACCTCAAGTTCGCTTCGGCATAGGAAAGATGCGCGTGTTCCTCCGATTGGATGCGCTCTACCAAAGCCGCCAGCTCGGTGTCATGGCGTCGGAGAAAGGCAATTTGCTCCTCAAGGTGCGCGTGAACAGTCCGTTCGACCGCCGCCGTACAGGCCGATATACCTGTTCGGCCCCACATCGCGGTCATCCAGCCCAAACACCAGCCTCCAACGCTCCAAACTGACAAGGCGCGACAGGGTTTGGCAGACCGGGGCCTCATAGCCTCGCGAAAGGCCGCGCGATGATCTTGCTCATGCGACACCGTTTCGACCAGCCATGCCTCCAAGTCCTTTGCGCCCGGGCTCAGCCGCTTAAGCTGAGCAGAATAGATTGAAACAGCGCCATGCTCCCCCGCGTGATTGACCCGCAAAATGCGTTGGATCAGTTGCTGGTTCTTGGACAAGGCGTGCGCCATAGCAAAGTCTTTTTAATTGAGGCATCCAGCGATAATTATCAGGCACTGTAATATTGTATATTACCCACAACTTGAAACTACGGTGACAGTGCACATCCCCCCAACCCTAACGAGAAACGCGCAGTTGCCAAGGGAAATATCTGTTCGCTTTCGCCTCCCCTAAAAGGCAAGGCACACCTTTCAGCGACACCCCCTCTGTCCGGTTCCCGGACATCTCCCCCTCAAGGGAGAGAAGGATAGCCCCCAAACACGCTGACCGGTAAGGCGGACCGGGTCGAATGGGCCGTGCGTCATGCGCGCCCCCCCCTACAGCGGCCCGCGCACGTGAGAAGGCCTGTGTTCGTCGGCTAAAAGGAAAGGGTTGGGCTGAAAGAAAAGGATTGGAGCGTCAGACGCTCTTTTTGCCGTTACTGAGCATGTATTCCCGCAGCGCCGCGTTGATCCGCGTCTGGTACCCGCTGCCACGGTTCTTGAACCACTCGATGACATCGGCATCGAGTCGGACCGAGAGCAGCTTTTTCACCGGCCTGAAGTACTTGCCACGCTCCGCATTCGACCAGTCCAGCACCTCAGGGGCGTTGCTAAAGTCGATTGTACGCTCCGGCATGGCTTCCAGAGCCTTCAACTCCTCCAACAGTTTCGCCGAGATCGGCTCAGAATTCCCCTTCTTCATAGGCTTTCCTTTCTCACGCTGAGGCTCGACGTGCGCTGATGATGCGGCTCACACCATTTTCATCCTCTTCGGTGTGCACGACGAACAAGACACTTGGGCTGTCGGCATAGGGCATACCGATGACCTGCCATCGCGCTTGGTACGGATAAGGGTCGGGCCGCGCCAAGTGGTACGGATCGCCGAATACGCGCTCTGCCAGTTCGAACGATACACCGTGCTTTTTACGGTTGGACACCGACTTATTGTGGTCCCAAGTAAAGTCCACGGCCACCCTCCGTAGATACGATCTTGTAGCTACAATTGCGTAAAGTCAAGGGTTCAGCATTCGGTGACAGTGCACTAAATTACCCCTCCGCCTTGACCGCACCTTTGATCACCCCCCACCAAACACCAACCTTAACGCGAAACACGTGGTTGCCAAGGGGGCTACCCCGCTTTTGTACCCCCCGTAAAGACAAGGCAAACCTTTCAGCGGCACCTGGGGCTGATCAATAGTGATAGCGGCATTGTGCGATCCGCAGACCCTCGTTTGAGGGGCGATAGACAAGACGGTGGTCCTGCGAGATCCGGCGCGACCCCCAGCCCGAGAGCGGCCCCCGCAAGGGCTCGGGCTTGCCGATCCCCCTTGAACGGGGTGCGGATCGACTCCTTGATCAGGCAAAGTCTAAGAGGCCACACGCTATAGAAGCGTTGGGTGGCCATGCTACGAATTTATGACTCTGGGACGCGGCTTTCGACAACCGCCCCAGCGGCTATTTAGTGCACCGTCACCGTAATTTACCGTAATTCCACCGTAATTCATCATTAATACGTAATTGAGATCAATCTTTCTTTCGCCTGGGTGCTGGATACCACATTGCGCCTTTCCAATTTCCATCTGGATTAGGCTGTGGGCCGCCGCCTTCATCTTGATAAGACCCATCCCAGTCTTCAGGACTCACTAAATATGAGA
>DAITMY010000302.1:0-2629 GCA_036834925.1 Asticcacaulis sp. | reverse complement strand
CCCACATGTAGAGGGCGTCCACTTCGTCGGCAGCCTTGCCCAAGGGTTCATACTCCACAGCGGTCTGGCCGTTGATAACACAGTGTCTGAAGGCGGCGCGGTCGACGAGCGCAACCGGTGCTAGTTTCATGTGCAGGCTTTCGACCACAAGCCCGGCTTCTTCGATCAGGCCTGCAGCCCGAGGCGGGACGGCGTTCAGCACCACATGGCCGGGCTTTTGGGCGATCCGCACCAAGTCTGCCGTGGTCTTTATGGCATGAAGGTCAAAAGCCGAGGCCCGGGTGGGGATGATAATCAGATCAGCGGCCCTAGCAGCCGCAACGGCGGCGGCATCGGCCGAGGGCGGGGTGTCGATGACCACAAAGTCTACGCCTGCGCGTCGGCACTCCTCCAGGGTCGCATTCAGACGGGAATGGGGTGCGGCAACAACGGCCGGGTTCTCCCCGCCCCGCCAATCGCCCCAGGACGCGGCGGTGGCCTGGGGATCCAGATCAATCACCGCGACAGTATGGGCGCGGCGGGCGGCGGCGACAGCTAGGTGAACGCACAAGGTGGTCTTCCCTGCCCCGCCCTTCTGGGACACTACGGCAATGGTCTTCATAGCGGTCTTTCCGGTCGTTGGGGCCAGGGCGGCCCGGCGAGATGATATGTGTCCACAAGTCCTCGTGAGGATCTGTGGGCGCGTCGGCTTGTCTGCGTGTGGACGTGTCGGTGTGCGGCCTTGTGGCCACGCCCACTTGTCTACGTGTTTAGGGTTAAGGCAAGCTTAATGTGTTGTGTGGACACCTCCACGTGTGGCGTCGCCCACAAGGTAAAACTTGGCCGTGTGGACGTGCGGTGTTGTGGGCGTGTCGACGCGTCGTCGTGTCGGCTTGTGGGCCCGTCGGAGTGTGGGCGCGAGGACTTGTCGGCCTGTATAGAATAAACTGGAAAAGCGGAAACCTTTGCGGGTAACCTGCGTTGACACTTATGGCTCCGGGTGGTTCGGGGGCATGTGTATTACAGACGATTAAGCAGGGTGCATGGCGGTCGGTTTTGATAAAAAGTTTCTCCGGGGAAGCTTTTTTTATATGCCGCAAACTTTGCATCTCAGTGCCCTGATCAGCTTGGTTTTGCTGCTCATCCTGCTGGTGGGTGCGGCGACACCGGCAAATGCGCAAAACGCTCCAGAAACAAAGGCCGTAAGGGCAGGGGAGGGGCGGTCAAAGATCGCCGAAAGCCAGGCTGTGCCCCGGGCCCAAATTAAAGGAAACCTGGATCCAGATCTGAAAGCACAGCTTGATATGGTGGTGGGGACAGTCTCGACGCTGCCGGCTTCGCGGTTCGAAGCGAGGCGGCGGGCGAGAGAGGCCGCAGATCTCGTCGATCAGCGCTTACGCTCAGAGGGTTATTACGGGGCACAGATTACAGCGGCTCTCAGTGATGATGATCAGGCTATAGAGCGTGATACAGGGGCTGAGGATGGTGTTGCGTACCCAGTCGTTACAGTCGATCCTGGTCCCCTGTTTCGATTACGCAGCGGGCAGATTGAATGGGCGGCACCGGAGCCAGATGCTGAGGTCCAGATAAAAGCCGGTGGGATAATGACAGCGCTCGCTGGACAGCCTGCCAAGGCCGTGAGCGTCCTAACGGCAGAAGATCAGCTTATCCGCACCCTTGATCAAGCCGGTTATGCGGACGCCAAGGCCTTGCCGCGTCAGGTGATCGTCGACCATGCTGATCAGTCCATGACGCCGACGTTTCGCTTAGAATCTGGGGATCTGGTGCGACTGGGCGTGGTGGACCTGTCCACACGCGGACGCACCAGTTCCCGCTGGTTGGCCGGGCTACAGGCCTGGAAGACTGGCGATCGCTACACTTCAACCGCGCTTGCAGAAATGGAGCGCAGACTGGTCGAAACCGGAATCTATGATACGGTCGCTGTCACGCTTGCGCCAAAATCAGAGGTGGATCCGGTCACGGGTAACCGGCCTGTCCGAGTGGTTCTGGGGGATCGCAAGCCGCAAAGCTATGAAATCGCGGCTGGCTATGCCACCGAGGACGGGCTAGGCCTTGATGTCCGCTATAGCCACTATAATCGGCTGCATCGTGGTGACACCCTGACTTTGCTTGGACGCTTGTCGGTCCGGGAACAGCGGCTCGAGGCTCAGTCAAAGTTACCGCACTGGCAACGGGTTCAGCAGACCCTGACTTATAAGGGCGTCTTGGTGCGTTATGCGACCGAAGCCTATGACGCCTTTGGCCTGACGCTGAATGCTGATGTGGTGCGGCTGCTTAAACCGGGGCGCAATGTGACGGTGGGGCTCGGGCTTGAAGGCTTGCACGTTACAGCCACAGACGTGCTTGCAAGGCGTGCGGGCCTGCCACCACAACTCAGATCCGATGACAGCTATGCTCTGTCTGTGCTCGGTGCGTTTAGTGAGGATAGAACCGATAGTGTTCTTAACCCGACACGCGGATGGCGGTTCGAGGGACGGGCGGAGCCGACCTATGCCTTTGGATCCTCGCAGCAAACCTATGTCCGGACCCAGGCGCAGGTGTCGGCTTATTTGCCCTTTGGCAGCAAAGCGCAAACCGTTGTCGCGGGGCGGCTCAAGGCCGGGTCTTTGCTAGGGACGCAGGCGGGTGA
>DAITMY010000301.1:0-2650 GCA_036834925.1 Asticcacaulis sp. | reverse complement strand
CCCTGAGTGGGCCACTGATTATCGGGGCGGGTCTTGCGGGCCTGTCGGCGGCCCTTGCCGCCGCCCCTGTGCCAGTGACGGTGATCGTGCCGGAAACCTTGGGCGAGGATTGCTCGTCCGCTTGGGCCCAAGGGGGACTGGCGGCGGCCCTGTCGGCCTATGACAGCCCCGAAGCCCATGCCGCCGATACGGTGGCCGCCGGTGCGGGCCTCGTTGAGCCGGACATGGCCCTAGCCCTGACCCGAACCGGGCGCGAAACCGTCGAAGGGCTGGCGGCCCTTGGCGCGCCGTTTGACCGTGACGCAGACGGCGGCTTTGTGCTGTCGCGCGAAGCGGCCCACTCCCTGGCCCGGGTGGCTAGGGTCGGTGGTGACCAGGCGGGCAAGGAAATCCTGCGGGCGGTGATCGCCGCCGTACGCGCCTCGCCGCATATCCGGGTGCTGGAACACAGCCGCGCCCGTCACCTGCTGACCGGCCCGGATGGGCGCGTCACCGGGGCGGTCATCGACCGAGAGGGCGCACATTTGGCCCTCCTGGCCCCGGCGGTGATCCTCGCCACCGGCGGCATCGGCGGGCTCTATGCCATGACCACGAACCCAGCGGCCCTGACCGGCGATGGGCTGGCGCTGGCGGCACTGGCGGGGGCGGAAATCCTCGACCCGGAGTTTGTTCAGTTTCACCCCACGGCCATGGATGTGGGTCTTGACCCGGCCCCGCTGGCGACCGAGGCCTTACGCGGCGACGGGGCGGTGCTGATCGACGCCCAAGGCGTGCGCTTTGCCCTTGAGGATCATCCCGACGGCGAGCTGGCCCCGCGTGACATCGTCGCCCGCGCCGTTTTTAAGGCCGCAACCTCGGGCCGGGGGGCGTTCCTGGATGCCCGGACCGCCGTGGGAGAGCATTTCCCCGAAGCCTTTCCGGCCGTGTTCGCGGCCTGTCTGCGCGCCGGGATTGACCCGCGCGTCCAGCCGATCCCGGTCGCGCCCGCCGAACACTATCACATGGGCGGGATCCGCGCCGATACCGAAGGCCGCACCAGCGTGCCAGGGCTCTATGCCATCGGCGAGTGCGCCGCGACGGGCGTACACGGGGCCAATCGTTTGGCGTCCAACAGCCTGCTTGAAGCGGCGGCCTTTGGCACCCGCGCCGGACGCGCGGCGGCGCAAGAGATTGCCGCCCCAGCCAGCCCAGCGCGCATCCCCTGTCCGCCCCTGACACAAGACCTGCCCCATGCCGCCCTCCAGACCCTGCGCCAGACCCTCAGCCACAAGGCCGGAGTGGTCCGCGACGGCGAGGGCCTGCGCGAGGCCCTTAGGATCGTAGACGATCTCGAACGCCAACATGGCCCGGCCTTGCCGTTGATCGTCGCACGCTTCATCCTGATCGGGGCGCTGAACCGCTGCGAAACCCGGGGGGCGCATGTCCGCACGGATTTCCCAGAGACAGACGCAGAGGCCCACCACACCCGCTTGTCCCTGGCGGATCTGGTGACGCCATCGCTGCCACCGGTCCTGATTGCGGCGGAATAACCAAACCGTTTAAAGGCGTTCCATGCTGAGCTTACCTGCCCTGCCCGACCTGTTGATCACCCCCGTGATCGAAGCCGCCCTGCGCGAAGATCTGGGCCGTGCCGGGGATGTCACCGGCCTCGCCTGTATCCCGCCCGAGGCCCGCATGGAGGCCCGCTTCGTCGCGCGCGAGGCCGGGGTGCTGGCGGGAGCGGCCTGTATCCGCCTGACCGTCCTCAGCCTTGATCCCAAGGCCGAGGTGCAGTTTTGCAAGGCCGACGGCGAGGCCCTCGCTCCCGGCGATGTCATCGCGACGATTTCCGGCAATGCCCGGGCGTTGTTATCCGCCGAGCGGGTGGCGCTGAACCTTGTCTCGCACCTCAGCGGGGTGGCCACCCTGACCCGGCGTTATGTCGAGGCTGTGGTTGGGACCCGCGCGCGCATTGCCGCCACCCGCAAAACCCTTCCGGGCCTGAGAGCCCTACAGAAATACGCTGTGCGCTGTGGCGGGGGTGATGCCCACCGCTATGGGCTCGATGATGCCATCCTGATCAAGGACAACCACATTGCTGTGTGCGGCGGTGTCGAAGCCGCCTTACGGCACGCGCGCGCCGTCGCCGGACACCTGATGAAGGTCGAGATCGAGGTCGATACGCTCGACCAGTTCGAGGCCGTCCTGCCGTTCCGTCCGGACGTGATCATGTTGGATAACTTCACCCTGGCAGATCTGCGCATTGCCGTGGACCGGCTCGAAGCCTTTGGTCGGGGCTCGATCGTGCTTGAGGCCTCCGGCGGGGTTAATCTTGAGACCGTGGGGGCCATTGCCGCCACCGGGGTCGATGTCATCTCGGTCGGGGCCCTCACCCATTCGGTTAAGGTGTTCGATATTGGGCTGGATGCAGGCCTTCCGGCCTGAAGCCAAGGTTCATCGCCACAAAGAAAAACCGCCGCCCCCGAAGCCGGAGACGGCGGTTTCAGTCTTCAATCCGGACCGGATCAGGCGGCGGGCTTTTCACCCTCTGCCGGGGTGGCTTTCGGCTTGGCGCGCACGATCCCAGCCTTTTCGCCCGGCTTCATGAACTTGACCAGCATGCGCTGACCGATCAGCAGCTTGTCACCGTTGTCCACCACGACCACGACCT
>DAITMY010000300.1:0-2693 GCA_036834925.1 Asticcacaulis sp. | reverse complement strand
CTCAATCCGGAGCGGGTCAGCATGCCCGACTTCGATATCGACTTCTGTCAGGAGCGCCGCGAAGAGGTCATCAGCTACGTCCAGCACAAATATGGCCGCGACCGGGTGGCCCAGATCATCACCTTTGGAACGCTACAAGCGCGCGCGGTGCTGCGCGATGTGGGCCGGGTGCTGCAAATGCCGCTGGGGCAGGTGGACCGTCTGGCCAAGATGGTGCCCGCCAACCCCGCCAATCCGGTCACCCTTGCTCAGGCGATTGATCTGGAACCGCGCCTCAAGGAAGCGCGCGACTCCGAACCGGCGGTTCAGACCCTGCTGGAAACGGCTCTGCGGCTGGAGGGGCTTTATCGCAACGCCTCAACCCACGCCGCCGGGGTGGTGATCGGCGACCGGCCCTTGACCCAGCTCGTGCCGCTCTACCGTGATCCGCGTTCCGAGCTTCCGGCCACCCAGTTCAACATGAAATGGGTCGAAAGCGCGGGGCTGGTGAAGTTCGACTTTCTGGGCCTCAAGACCCTGACGACCTTGGACCGGGCGGCGCGTTACCTGCGCAAGCGCGGTGTGACGCTCGACTACAGCACCCTGCCGCTTGATGATGCCCCGACCTATGCGCTGCTGGCCTCGGGCATGTCGATCGGGGTGTTCCAGCTCGAAAGCCAGGGCATGCGCGATACCCTGCGCAAGATGCAGTGCGGCTCGATTGAGGAAATCACCGCCCTCATCTCGCTCTATCGTCCCGGGCCGATGGACAATATCGACGTCTATGTCGACCGCAAATTCGGGCGGGCCGAGCCGGACATGCTGCACCCCTCGCTGGAGCCGGTGCTGAAGGAAACCTACGGCGTCATCATCTATCAGGAACAGGTGATGCAGATCGCCCAGATCCTGTCCGGCTATAGCCTGGGCGAAGCCGACCTGTTGCGCCGCGCCATGGGGAAGAAGAAGAAAGAGGAAATGGACCTGCAAAAGGCCCGTTTTGTCTCCGGGGCCGCCGAACGCCAGGTCGATCCGGCCCAGGCCGATGGGATCTTTGAGCTGGTGGCCAAGTTCGCGGGCTATGGTTTCAACAAGTCCCACGCCGCCGCCTATGCCCTGATCGCCTATCATACCGGCTATCTCAAGGCCAATCATCCGGTTGAGTTCTTTGCCGCCTCCATGAGCCTCGATCTGGCCAATACCGACAAGCTGGCGGTGTTTTATCAGGACGCCAAGCGTTTTGGCGTGACCATCCGTCCCCCGGATATCAACCGCTCTCACGCCGATTTCGACGTCGAGAACGGCGAGATTCTCTATGCCCTCGGGGCGGTACGCAATGTCGGGTTTGACGCCATGCTGTCGGTGGTGGCCACCCGGGAAGCGGGCGGGCCATTCCGGGATCTGTTTGATTTCCTCGAACGGATTGACCCCAAGGCCGTCAATAAGCGCGCGCTGGAAAACCTTGCCCGCGCCGGGGCCTTTGACAGCTTGCATCCGGATCGAGCCCAGATCGTGGCCGAGGCTGATGTCCTGATGGCCTATGCCCAGAGCGTGGCCGCCGAGCGCGCTGCCGCTCAGGTCAGCCTGTTTGGCACTGGCAGCGAGGCGGCACGCCCGCGCCTGAGCAAACGTGCGGCGGTCGGCGGGCCGGAACGGCTCGATGAAGAATTAGCCGCCGTGGGCTTCTATCTTTCGGGCCATCCGCTGGAAGACCTGCTGGAGCCGCTGAAACGCAAGCGCACCACACTCTATGCCGAGGCGGTGGGCCTCGCCCAAGAAGGCCGCGAAGCCTTCCGCATGGCCGGGGTGGTGCGGCGCAAGCAGGAACGCGCCGCTGCCGGATCCGGGGAAAAGTTCGCCTTTGTCACCCTGTCCGATCCGACCGGGGAGTTTGAGGTTTTGTTCCCGCCCGAGTCCCTGCGCCGCTGCCGCGATGTGCTCGAGCCCGGGGCTATGGTCCTGATCCGGGTGCGCTGCAAAGGCCGGGACGGGGAGGTGCGCTTCTTTGGCGACGAGGCTGAGCCTCTGTCCGATAGCCTCAAGACCCTTGATCTCAGTTTGCGGGTCTATGTTTCGGCCCAAGGGTTGGAGCCTGAAGCACTGAAGGCCCGGCTAAGCGCGGCCCAGACCCGCTCGGGCGGCGGCGACATTGTCTTGGTCGCCACCCTGGATGGACAGCGCGAGGTCGAAATCCGCCTTCCGGGCCGCTATACCCTCGATGGAAGCCTGCGCGGGGCGCTGAAATCAGCCCCCGGGGTGATCATGTTAGAAGATGCCTGATGATCCAGGGCGCTTAGGCCCGCCCTCATGATCCGCATACGCCGCAAGCAAGGGGCCCCATGAGCGGTTTTTTGCTTGATTTTTCCGACTGGAGCGCTTAGGTCCGCCCCATCTCACACGCAGACGCGCGGCTGGGGTCTATTACCTGTGGAGTGATCCACTTGGATATCCAGTCCGTTCCGAGGCGCCTTCGGTCTCCGGTTTTTCCGGTTCCGAACGTCTTTTCAGTCTGCGGAGGTCTATCGGAAGAAGGAAGACATTTCATGGCTATGCCAGACGTTACAATGCGTTCGCTGCTCGAAGCCGGCGCCCACTTTGGTCACCAGACCCACCGCTGGAACCCGAAGATGGAGCGTTACATCTTTGGAAGCCGCGCCAATATCCACATCATCGACCTGTCGCAAACCCTGCCGCTGCTGCAACAAGCACTGCTGAAG
>DAITMY010000299.1:0-2706 GCA_036834925.1 Asticcacaulis sp. | reverse complement strand
AGCCACTACAACGTCAATTGCGGCGCGCCCAAGACCCTGATCCAGCACCTGATTGCCTGGGCGGCCGATGCGGAGTTTGAGGCCGAGACGGCGGCGATCTTACGGGCGATCCTCAGCCGTGAGATTTCCCCCGAGCTGGTCCCCGCCGGAGCCGATGGCAAGGGCCAGAGCACCGAGGCCACGGTCGGCCCCTATGCGCTACAGGACTTTACGCTGTACTATCTCAGCCGGTTTGGCCTGCCGCCGTCGAAGATCGCGTTTCTGGCTTGGCATGCCTGGAAGGATGCCGAGGCCGGATACTGGCCCGAGGGCTATCCCGCGGATAAACGCGTCGCGTTCGATCTGGCGACGATCCGGCACTGGATGCGGGTGTTCCTGCACCGGTTCTTTGTCACCAGCCAGTATAAGCGCTCGGCGGTGCCCAATGGGCCGAAACTGCTCAGCGGCGGGGCCTTGTCACCGCGCGGGGATTGGCGCGCGCCGTCGGATGGCAATGCCCGGGCTTGGCTGGCCGAGCTGGATTACAACCTGCCGCAGGGTCTCTGATTGGAGTCAATTCAAAAAGGCCGGGGACAGTCCCCGGCCTTTCAGGTCTATCGGATCATAACCGCTTAGTTGCCAGCGCGGGCGCGGGCCCCGTCCACCTGTTTGCGGATCGCATTGGTGACGATGTCCGGATAGGTGTGGTGGATAAAGTGACCGCCCGCAACCGGGATGGCCTCGCCGTTTTGCAGCCCGGCGGCATAGGCGGATTGGGTTTCCGTCCAGCCCTTCATGAAGCCGTCGTTGTGCGGAAACTCGCGTTTGGTGTTGTAGATCACGGTGACCGGAATGGTGCCGAGTTCAGACGGGGCCGGGATCTCGTGGCGGCCTTTTTTCTCGCCCATGATTTCCGAGCGGCCGGCCGCAGGCATCAGCGCCATGATCAGCTCGTTTTCCGTCGGGTCGCACAGATTGCCGTTATTTTTCTGGCAATTGGCCGTAAAGGCGGGCAGGCGACCATCGACCAGCACGACTCCGGCCACTTCGTTCGGCCACTGACGGGCATAGTTCAGCACATAGTACGAGCCGATCGAATGGCCGACGAGGATATAGGGCGGCTGGACCCCGGTCTTTTGCAGGCGGTGGCGCAGGGCAGCGGCCCCGACGCTGGGCGTACGCGCGGCAGGCACATCGCCAAACGGATTGTCGCCCCAGCCCGTGCGGCTGTAGGCAAAGGTGGGGGCAAATGGGCGCACCTTGCTAATCATACCGTTCCAGGTGCCCTTGCCATTTTCGTCGGCACCATGCTCGAACACGACCGTGGGCGTGCCCGGTGCATAGGCAACCTTGCCGCCAGTGTATTCCGGCGTAACGGCGGCCGTGGTCATGCTGACGGCTTGGCTGCAGCCGCCAAGGCCTGCCAACAGGCCAAAGGACAGGCTGGATGCCAGAGCAAGGTTCAGGAGAGTTGGGCGGGTCTTGCGGCCCGAGATGGATGTGGTCGATGTCATGGTAGCCCCCGGTTGTGAGACCTGTGCTATCCGGGGTTTGTATGACAAATGCAAGGCCAATGCCGGACCAGAATAAGGCAAATTACGGTTAAATGCCTCAGGGGGCCTTTTGCAGGAAGCCCAGCACCGCCGCCTCGGCGATAGGTTCGTCGAGCATGGGGGCATGGCCGACGCGGGGCACCTCGACCGCTTCCATATGCGGGGCGAGGGTGCGCATGCAGTCCACGCCCTCTTGATCTAGGAGGTCCGACAAGGCTCCGCGCAGGGACAGGATCGGCCGTCCCGTCGCCAGAGCCAGAAAGGCCGGGCGCATGTCCGGCATCGGGCTGCCCGGGGGAATATCCTTGAAGGCGGCGGTGATGGCCGGATCATAGGCCAGCACCGGCACCCCGTCTGGCCCTGTGCCAAATATGCGCCGGGCAAAGGCCATCCAGTCTTTGTCAGTATAATGCGGGAAGGCCACCCCATTGATCGACCGGGCATAGGCCGCGGCATCTTTCCAGGACCGAACGGGCGCGCTCTTGCCGGTGTAGTCCATGATGCGTGCCAGTCCCGGCGCAGCCAGCTGTGGGCCGATGTCGTTGAGGATCGCCGCCCCAATCAGATCGGGCCGCAAGGTGGACAGCACCATGGTGATCAGCCCGCCCATGGAGGTGCCCAGAAACACCGCGCGGCTCAGGCCCAGAGCCTGCATCAGGGCGATGACATCCCCGGCATAGGTCATGGGATGATAGTTGGCCGGCACCGGATCGCGGTCGGAGCGTCCGCGTCCGCGCACATCCAGCACCAGAACGCGCCGCCCATTGGCTGCGATCTTGGGGGCGATGGTGTCGAAATCGGCACTGTTGCGGGTCAGGCCGTGGATCGCCAGCACCGGCAGCCGGGCGGGACCGGCGCAGGCCCCATAGTCGCGGGCATAGAGCTTAAGCCCGTCCGTCGCGGTCCAAAAGCGGTCCACATAGGCCAAAGGACTGGGTCGGTTCCAGAACATGCGCTCCCCCCGGGATCGGCGTTAATTCATAGGACGCTGAATAGGCGGATGAAAGCACGAACGCTGGGACCGCGCAATCGCCGGGGTGGCGCTTGATTCTCGCTTTTGGGTTTAATAGGGTGAGCATGTGCTGTTTTGGGGGAATGCATGTCAGTCTATATTAAATTGCATATGAAATTGTGTTTGTTATTATTTATATGTTTTTTTGCGTCTATGTATTTT
>DAITMY010000298.1:0-2728 GCA_036834925.1 Asticcacaulis sp. | reverse complement strand
GCACTGGGGCGGCATTGATGCTCGAGTCGATGGGTCGATTGAACCAGAAGCACCTGATTATTTTTGTCGTCCTGAAAGATCCTCTATTTCAAGACATCCAATCCGCATCGATTGAAGACCTCGATACAGTGACGCGGGCCGTGGTCAGCAGCGGTTTAAAACAGCAAAAAGACTCTGTTCTCTTGCAGTTGCGCCGAATGGGCGTTGAAATTCTTGAAACTACGGCCGATGCGCTGTTCCAAGATCTGACACGTCGATACCTGAATCTTAAACGCCAGGAACGGATCTAGAGGCCCCCATGTCGACACCCCGTCCTGACCTGCGCCTTAAGAGCCAGCGCTTTCGTGAAGAACGCGCTCACGACTGGACGCGCCTAGACGCTCTGCTCAGCCGAATCGAATCTCGCTCTGTGCGCCATCTGAGTGCCGATGAACTGGTGGCGCTACCCGCCCTATACCGCACAACGCTGTCGGCGCTGTCCGTCGCGCGGTCGATCTCGTTGGATCAGGACCTTGTGGCCTACCTCGATAACCTCTGTGGACGGGCCTATGTGGTGATTTACGGCACTCACAGCCCACTGCATAAGCGGGTCTCACGCTTTTTCACTCAAGATTGGCCGAACGCAGTCCGCCGAATGAGCGTCGAAGTCCTGATCAGCCTCGCCACCCTTGTACTTGGTATCCTTGTGGGGCTTTGGCTGTTCCAGCTCGACCCGGCCTGGTTCAACAGCTTTGTGGGCGAGAGCCTGGCCGGTGACCGAGGGCCGTCATCCACCCGCGCCGACTTACGGGCCACACTTTATAGTGACGCGCACCACGCTGCGGATTTGACAGCCTTTTCAATTGCTTTGTTTACGCACAACACCTCTGTGGCTTTTTTCTGTATCGCCCTCGGGTTTGCCTTGGGCATACCGACCCTAATGCTGATTTTCACCAATGGCTGCATGGTCGGCCTGTTCATTGCTTTGTTTGCTTCACGCGGCTTGACCGTTGAGTTCCTAGGATGGATCAGCATTCACGGCACGACAGAACTGTTTGCTATTGTGTTGGCGGGGGCCGCGGGATTGGTCGTGGCCCGTGGGGTCGCCTTTCCTGGGCCCCTCAGCCGGATTGATGCGGCCCGCAAAAGTGCGGACACTGTGGGGCCGGTGGCGATCGGGGTGATGATCATGCTGACATTCGCCGGCTTCCTTGAAGGGATCGGTCGCCAAACGGTTTCTATTGATGCCGTGCGCTATGCGGTTGGGGCCGTTATGCTCTTACTTTGGCTCAGCTATTTTTACCTGAGGCGCCAGCCACGACGCCTGCTCACCCAAGAGGTTGAGCCATGAGCAAAACAGAGCGCTCAGCCGCAAAGGCCTATCTCGACTTCAAGGCTCGGCAACAGGCCGATGGCCGCGCTTTGGTTACCCCAGAAGGCGTGCCTTTGCGTGTCGATCTGGCCGGAATTGGCCAGCGGCTCAGCGCTCTAATCCTAGACCTCCTGATTATGGGGGCCATCTTGGCCGGTGTCGGCCTGTTGATCCTTTTGTCGGCTTTAGGCTATGGGGCCTTAATGGGCGAAGGGAAGTCCCTTCAAGACATCTTCCCCCCTGTAGCGTCCTCGGTCTTCAATTTGACGCTGTTCGTCCTGCGTTGGTTTTACTTCACCCTCTTCGAATTGACCCCAAGAGGCGCGACGCCGGGCAAGCGTGTCGTCAAAATTCGAATCGCCGCGCGCAATGGTGGACGATTGACCGTGGATGCTGTCATCGTTCGAAATCTGTTCCGCGAACTTGAGGTCTTTCTGCCCATTGGATTATTGCTGTCCGGCCACTCTATAGACCCGCGCCTGACCTTGGTGCTTTGGTGTTTGTTAGGGGTGTTTATCCTTTTTCCCCATTTCAACCGAGACCGCTTACGCGTAGGCGATCTGATTGCGGGAACCTGGGTGATCCAGACCCCGCGCCCTCGACTGAATGCAGACCTCAGTGAAGCCGTGATCCTCACCGAAAGCCTGTCCGACTATGGGTTCACGCCCATACAGCTTGAGGCCTATGGGGAGGCTGAGCTCAAGGTGCTGGAAGACGTTCTGCGGGAAAATAAAAGCGATGTCCTTAAGCGCGTGGCTGTGCGCATCCAGCGTAAAATTGACTGGCATGGACCGATTGCTATGCCCCGGGACTTCCTCCAGACCTACTACACCGCCCTAAGGGCGCACCTCGAGCATCGCATGCTGATGGGCCGTCGCCGTAAAGACAAGCACGATCACTAAAGCCTCAGGCTGAGGGGCCAAGATCCAGGGCCTGCCCCTCGGGTCCGCCCCTGTCCAGCCAGTCCGGCAATGGCTCACCCTTCCGCATAAAGATCAATGCCGCAGAATTCAGGCAATAGCGCCGAAACGTGGGGGGTGGACCATCCGGAAACACATGGCCTAAGTGGCTGTCACAGCGGCCGCAGCGGATCTCGGTTCGCACCATGCCCCAGGACGTGTCTTGTACATAGGCGACATGATCAGGGTCCACAGACCGGGCGAAACTCGGCCAGCCCGTCCCAGAGTCAAATTTTTCCCGCGACGCGAACAACGGCAAACCACAAAAACCACAGCCATAATGTCCCTTGTCCGGATTATCGAGAAACACCCCACAAAACGGTGGCTCCGTGCCGTGTTCACGCAAGATCCGCCGCGTCTCCGCATCGAGCTCTTGGTCTCGCCGCGCCACCCAGTCTGCGCTGGGCGGTGTGAGATC
>DAITMY010000297.1:0-2741 GCA_036834925.1 Asticcacaulis sp. | reverse complement strand
GGGATAAGTGGGGGAATTAAGCGTTAAACCTTCCTTCTCCCCCCTTGAGGGGGAGATGTCTCCGCAGGAGACAGAGGGGGGGCTTGGGCGCAGAAGTTGCTGATTTTTATAGTTATTGTGAGCTATTTGCCCCCCTCTGTCCGGTTCCCGGACATCTCCCCCTCAAGGGGGGAGAAGGGGCAATGGGATTGCACTGATCAGTAACAATTCCTAAGGCTGCATTGGTCGTGAATTCCCCCCAAGGCATTATGATGTCACCACCGAAAGTCCAATTAGCACGTCATTTCAGGCGAACCATGAGTCCGCCTGAAGTTCGGGTCTGGGCGCGTTTAAGGCGGCAACCTGACGGTCTTAGGTTTCGACGACAGCAACCGATTGGCCCCTATGTCGCGGACTTTTTCTGTGCAGCGGCACGTCTCGTCGTAGAGATTGAGGGGGCCGTTCATGACTTGTCCGCGGTCTCGGAGCGGGATGCGCGACGCACAGCATGGCTCGAAGCGCGAGGTTATTGGGTCGAGCGGATAGCGGCGGCGGACGTGATGCGGGACCCCGACGATGTAGCGGATGGACTTATTCGATTGGCCACGCGTTTGAGCGCTGAGCAGCGGGTGACTTTGTCATCGTCCTAAGCGATCCCATCCGCCCCGCTTCTCTGGTCAAGTGGGGCCGGGCGTGCTACCCCCCGCCGCCATGACCCAGAGCTTGATTTCGACCGAAGCCGGCCGCCGCCGGACCTTTGCCATTATTTCTCACCCCGACGCCGGTAAGACCACCCTGACCGAGCACCTGTTGCTGGCCGGTGGGGCAATCCGCGCCGCCGGGGCCGTGCGGGCGCGCGGCGAGAACCGGCGCACCCGGTCGGACTGGATGAAGATTGAGCGCGAGCGCGGCATTTCGGTCTCGGCCTCGGTGATGACGTTTGAGCATGAGGGGATCATGTTCAACCTGCTCGACACCCCGGGCCACGAAGACTTTTCCGAGGACACCTACCGCACCCTGACCGCCGCCGATGCCGCGATCATGGTGCTCGATGCCGCCAAGGGGATCGAGCCCCAGACCCTGAAGCTGTTCGAGGTCTGTCGGATGCGTGACATCCCGATCATCACCTTTATCAACAAGATGGACCGTGAGGCGCTCGACCCGTTCGAGATCCTCGACGAGGTGGCCTCGAAGCTGGCGCTGGATCCGGCCCCTCTCTATTGGCCGGCGGGCTCGGGCGGGCGCTTCAAGGGCATGACCGAGCTCGCGACCGGGCGGTTTATCCCCTATGCCAAGCGCACGCCGGGGTCGGAATTCGATGAGGGCCATCCGGATCCCGTGGACGCCGGGGATGCGCGGCTGGACCAGTATCTTGATGCCGCGGAGCGCTCGGAGTTGGCCGATTCGGCGGAGCTGCTGACCGAGGCCTCCAAGCCGTTTGATCCGCAAGCCTTCCTTGAGGGGCATATGACGCCGGTGCTGTTCGGCTCGGCGCTGCGCCATTTCGGGGTCGATCAGCTTTTGGCCACCATCGGGGCCTTTGCCCCGCCGCCCAAGGCGGTCAAGGCCGTGCGCAATGGCACTGACGGGGCGGTCGAGCCGGGCGACAAGGAAGTCACCGGCTTTGTGTTCAAGGTCCAGGCCAATATGGATCCCAACCACCGCGACCGCATCGCCATGCTCAAGATCTGTTCGGGCAAGTTCACCCGGGGCATGAAGCTCAAGGTCCAGAACACGGGCAAGCAATTGTCGGTCAATGCGCCGATCATGTTCTTTGCCTCGGACCGGGAACTGGCCGAGGAAGCCTTTGGCGGCGACGTGATCGGTATCCCCAACCACGGGGTGCTGCGGGTCGGGGACAGCCTGTCGGAAAGCGGGCTGATCCGTTACGCGGGCCTGCCCAATTTTGCGCCGGAAATCCTCCAGCGCGTGCGGGTCAAGGATCCGCTCAAGGCCAAGCACCTGAAAAAGGCGCTGGAAAGCCTGGCCGAAGAAGGGGTGACCCAGCTGTTCCGCCCGGAACTCGGGGCCGACTTTATCGTCGGGGCCGTGGGCCAGCTGCAGTTCGAGGTGATGGCCGACCGCCTGGCCAATGAATATGGGCTGGATGTGGTGTTCGAACCGTCGCCCTTTGCCGAAGCGCGCTGGATCAGTGGCGACAAGGCCAAGGTCGAGGACTTTATGGGCAAGCACCGCTCGGCCATGGGCCGCGATCTGGACGATCAGCCGGTGTTCCTGGGCAAATCCGCGTGGGAAATCAACTACGTGGCCGAACGCTACAGCGACGTGAGCTTCAGCAAGACCAAAGAGCGCGGCTAGGGGGGGGGCGTTCACAAGATCGCCCCTCCGCCCCATGGCCTTTTATTTGGGCGGGGGCACCTCCCCTTGGAAAGGGGAGGAGAAACAAGGGGTTATTTCTTATCTCCTCCCCGCCCCATGGCTTTGCCACAAGGCGGTGAAAGAGCCTAAAACCGACCCGGACTTAAAGGCCCGGCAGTTTGAATTGCTTTTGCGGGTCGCGCGCGATCAGCACCGGCTTGCCGCCGGTCAGCTTTTGCAGACGCTCGGCTTCGGCTTGCGAGGTTGGCTCAAGCGTGGCGGGGGCCCCGGCATTGGCGGCGAGGTTCGGCTCTTTTTTGCGCCAGAACATCACGGTGTTGGCAAAGCCCTCGTCTTTGTGGGCGATGTTGCCAAACTCATCGTCAACCACGTGGGCGGCCAGCGGGTCGGAACGGTCGGCCCCGGCGCGCATCACCAACAAA
>DAITMY010000296.1:0-2764 GCA_036834925.1 Asticcacaulis sp. | reverse complement strand
CATCAAGCTGGGCCAGGGCGTCGGCGGCGGCCTGAAGCGGGGCGGCCAGATCGCGGGCCTGAGCGCGGAAGGCTTCGAAACTCTCCAGTTCCATCGCCATGGCTCGGCTTCCGGCCTGGGCGATGCGGGCATCCAGTTCGGCCAGGGCGGCGGTGGTAAAGCGCACCTGATTGGCCAGGGTCTGGCGATGGATAAACAGGGTATTGAGTGGGGCCTGCATCAGCGGCTCGGCCTGTTTGGCGGTCGCCTCGACGAAATACCCCAACACCGCATTGTGGCGGATCTTTAGGCTGACCCCGCTTTCGGCCTGAAGCTCGGCTTCCATGGCCACGATCACCCGGCGGCTATCGTCGCGCAGGCCGCGCGTCTCATCGAGGTCGGCGCGGAATCCGGGTCGGATAAAGCCGCCATCGCGTACCGCCAGCGGCGGTTCCGCCTCCAGCCCCCGATCCAGGGCGTCGAGGAAATCGCGCACATCACGGCCCGGATTGAGGGCATCAAGACAGGCTTCAATGGCGGTGGGCAAGGTCCCAAGCGGGCCACCCCGGCTGACGATCAGGCCGCCCAGTTCAGCCCCGGCCCGAAGCCCGTCGCGCAGCACCGCCAGATCCCGGGGGCCCCCGCGTCCCAGCGCCAGACGCGACAGGGCGCGGGCCATGTCGCCCGAGGCCTTCAGACCCTCGCGCACATCCCGTCGCAAAGGCCGATTGGCGACAAACAGACCAATCGCGGCCTGACGGGCGCGGATTTCCACAAGATCCAGCAGCGGCCGGGTCAGCCTTGCGGCCAGCAACCGCGCCCCGCCGGGGGTCAGGGTCATGTCGAGGGCGGCGAGAAGCGAGCCGTCACGTCCGCCGGACTGGCTACGATCAATTTCGAGACTGGCGCGGGTGGCCGCATCAATGCTCAGCCAGGCCTGACCGGCAAAGCGGCGCGGGGGCTTCAGTGCCGGGGCCGATCCGGCCTGTGTGGTCTCGATATAGGCCGCCAGCAGACCAAGCGCCGCGACCTCAGCGACTGAAAACTGGCCATAGCCATCGAGGGTCGCCACGCCGTAAAGCCGCTCCAACCGCCGTCGCGCGGCCTCGGGCTCCGACAGGCTGGGCACCATCGGCTGGACGAGGCCGCCCGACTGTTTCAGCGCGTCAGACAGCTCCGCATCGCCAAACAGCCGGTCCATCACCAGGGTTTCCGACGGGCGAAGCGCGCTCAGGCCTGCACTCAGCGCGGCGGCCAGACTGGCCTCGTGACCTGTGGCTTCGAGGGTCATCACCTCGACCTCGCCGGTGGACAGCTCGACCGCCGCCAGTGCCAGCTCCCCGGCGCGCTGGGCCACTGCGGCCAGACGGTTGGATCCGCGCGCATCCAGCAGCGAGTCCTCAGTCAAGGTTCCGGGGGTGACGATCCGCACCACCCCGCGCCGCACCACCGCCTTGGAGCCGCGCTTTTTGGCCTCGGCGGGGTCTTCGAGCTGGTCACAGACGGCGACCTTGAACCCCTGGCGGATCAGCTTGGCAATATAGGCCTCGGCGGCATGGGCGGGGACCCCGGCCATGGGGATGTCTTCGCCCGCATGCTTGCCCCGACGCGTCAGCGCCAGGCCCAGGGCGGCGGCCGCCTTGACCGCATCGTCAAAGAACAGCTCGTAAAAATCGCCCATGCGGAAAAACAACAGGGCCTCAGGGTGCGCGGCCTTGGTTTCCAGATATTGGGCCATCACCGGGGTCGCCCCGCTGGTATCAAGGATGGGGGCCTCAGGCTTTGGGCGTTCAGACGAAGCAGTTTCGGACATCATGGGGGCAGGCTAGAGCCTGCTGCGAAAAAGTGGCAACGGTTTTTCGCTTAAAGCAGGCTCTAATTTATGAATAGCGATCACGTTGCCCGGGTTTTGGAAAAACCCGCCCGAGGTGGTGCGGATCTGGCGGGCCTTTCCGGGGGCGGCGTTCAGGTATGGGCGGCGGGATGACACGCGAAAATAATCAATGAATTTCGTGATTTTTGCTTACCACGATAAATGTATGTTCGCTCAATGTTCTTTTGTGCGCGGCGGGTGAATTAAAAAACCCTGAAACCGTGTTATCATTCCATGACTAGTCTCACACACCGCGTTGAGTCGCACGTAACCCTGTCCCACGCGGCACTTGAGATCGAAGTCAATCGGGCAGCAAAGGAGATTAAATGCCCTCAATTATATTCTTCCGCGATTGGCTTAGCAAAAAGTCTAAGCCCCCTCGAAAAAGACCGCCCCTAAAAGTATTGAGGGAAGTGGTTGCTAATATAATACTTTGCGACGCGCTGTTTTCGGCAATCCAAAGGTTTGATTGGCACCTGCTTTATTCGGTCGCGCCATGGATATCCGAGGTCCCCAATTGGCTTAGCAACGGGGGACCTTGGCTTTAATTTTCGTGCATTTTTTGGAAGGACGGCTGCAACCGTCCTTCCGCTTTTCACACAGCTCAGGCGTCAATTCAAGACAATTCGGGCTCTATCCCTCACCCCTGCCCCGCGCACCAGGCGGACGCTGCCTCGAACTCATTGCGCGGCTCCGGCAGGCCCGCCGTGTCCGGCATTACAAGCTCCGGATCAACCGGCCCCTTCAGCCCGGGCGGACAGATCACCGCCGGGCCAATCGCCGGGCTAGTCGTCGGGACAAGAATAGCGATCATGATGCCCGGGTTTTGGAAAACGACGTGATCGGCTTTGTTCGCTACGGTTCGCGCTTTTGCGGTCACCCGGGTGGGGAAAAGCGCGATGGACCCCATAT
>DAITMY010000295.1:0-2773 GCA_036834925.1 Asticcacaulis sp. | reverse complement strand
AGCATGACCAGACCCCAGCCCCCGAACAGCCGCTGTAGTCGGGCGCCGAACCACATAAACAGCACTTCGATCATCACGCCAAAGCCCCAGAGCCAGCCGATGACTCCGGCGCTCAGCCCTTGCCGGTCCCAGACGATGGAGCCAAAGCTGTAGTAGAAACCGTGGCTGGCCTGAATGAGCCCCGCAAACACGATCAGCCCCATAAAGACCCGGTTTCCCATCAAAGCCTTGAGGCCATCAAGTGCCGGAAAACGGCTCGGAACGGGCTTATCGACGGGCGGAGCAACGTCATCAGAGCGGACTACCGGCTCGGGGGGCAAGATCAACAGCGCGGCGACGGTCAGGACCGCAACCGCCACCAACACCCAGACCATGATCACGCCCGCGCCCTGCCAAGCGATCAGCCCCCCTACCACCAAGTTGGCGAGAATAAAGGCGATGGACGCCGTGCCCCGTGAAAAGGCGTAGTCAAAGTTATGCGCGCGCGCCTGACGCAAGATCAGCACATCGGTCAAGGGAATCACCGCCGACATGGCCCCTGCCCCAAGCAGCCACAGCCCGAGCCATAACCAGATCCAGTAGGCCGGAGGCTCAGCCCCTGCAGGCCCCATAGCCATAAGCGCAAACATCCCCCAGGCCCCTAAGGCTAGTAGCGCCAAGGGCGTTCGGCGTAAGCGAAAACTGTCGGCCCAGGCGGCAATCAATGGCCCTGTCACCACGCGCGCCAGCATCGGCAGGGCCAGCACCAGGCTGATCTGGCTGCTGGTCAGGCCCCGGCTTTCAAACCACAGGCCCATGAACGGCAAGGTCCCGCCGGTATAAAGAAAGACCAGGCAGCAATAGACCGTGACCGGGGCCATGGCGCGCAGCGCAGACATAAAGGATGCGGAAATCAACATCTTGTGTGGTTACAAACGTTATTAACTCTTGTGCTCAGCGGAACCAGTTTGCCATGCTTGGACTGGCCTAGTGTGTAGGCTTAACCGAGTGAGCAGCAATGTTTTTGACGCCTGAACCGGCCCGCCGGGGTCTTTACCCTGAAATTGCCCCCTATGCCTATGGCTGGATGTCAACGGCGAGCGTTCACGAGATTTATTATGAAGAATCCGGCAATCCTAACGGCAAGCCCGTGCTGGTCCTGCACGGCGGCCCCGGCGGCGGCACCAATCCCGGCATGCGCCAGTATTTTGACCCGACCCGCTGGCGGATCATCATGCTCGACCAGCGCGGCTGTGGCCAGTCACGCCCCCATGCGTCGCTAGAGGACAATACCACTTGGGATCTGATCGCCGATATCGAACGGTTGCGGGTTCAGTGCGGCGTTGAGCGGTGGAGCGTGTTCGGCGGATCATGGGGGTCAACCCTGTCGCTGGCCTATGCCTTGACCCATCCGGAGCGGGTGGAGAGCCTTGTGCTGCGCGGAATCTTCCTGCTGACCCGCAAGGAGCTGCACTGGTTCTATCAGGATGGGGCCTCGATGCTGTTCCCCGACGCCTGGGAACGCTTCTTAGCCCCGATCCCCGAAGCCGAGCGCGGAGACCTGTTGGGGGCCTATGCCCGGCGTCTGCTGGGGAATGACAAGCAGGCCCAGATCGAGGCGGCGATCGCCTGGAGCGGCTGGGAGGGCGACACGGTATCGATCCAGGGGCCGCAGGCGCGTCAGGACAAGTTCACCGACCCGGAGTTTGCCCTCGCCTTCGCCCGGATCGAGAACTGGTACTTTACCAATGGCGGCTTTTTCGCCGAAGATGGCTGGATCCTCAATAATATCAGCAAGATCCGCCATATTCCGACTTGGGTTGTCCAGGGGCGCTATGACGTGGTGACGCCGATGACCAGCGCCTGGGCCTTGCACACGGCCTGGCCGGAAGCGCAGTTCCATGTCGTCCCAGATGCCGGCCATGCCTCAAGCGAGCCGGGCATTATCGACGGACTTGTGCGGGCCACGGATGCGGCCCTAAACGTCGGCTAAGCTCGAGCGAATAAGGCGCGCGGCGGGCTACCAGAGCTGGCCGCGACCGCTCGGCAGTTCATCATAGCGATGAACCCGGATCCCCATGATCAGGCCAAAGCCGATCATCACCGTCATCATCACTGTGCCCCCGTTCGACAGCAGAGGCATGGGCACTCCTACCACCGGGGCCATACCCATGACCATGGCCCCATTGATCAGCACATAGAGCGCAAAGGTCGAGGTCGCCCCCACCACGGCCAAACGGCCAAAATGGCTGTGCGACAAGGTGCCAATCCGCAGCGACATCATGATAATCAGAGCATAGAGGCACAGGATCGCAAACGAACCGACAAACCCGAGTTCCTCGGCCACGGCCGCCATGATGAAGTCGGTATGCTTTTCAGGCAGGAATTGAAGCTGGCTTTGTGAGCCTAGGCCCAGACCCTTGCCCAGCAAACCACCGGACCCCATGGCGATCTTGGATTGCAGGATCTGGTAGCCGTCACCGCTGACATCCTGTTCCGGGTTCAAAAAGGTCATGACCCGCTTGCGCTGATACTCATGCAACACAAATTGCACAATCACGGGAACTAGGGCGATGACCCCCACAATCGTTGGGACGATCACCTTCCAGCTCAGGCCCGCCACGAACACAATCGCCAGACCACTCATCAGGATCAGCAGCGAGGTGCCCAGATCAGGCTGATGCGCCACCAGGGCCACAGGCATAGCGATCATCAGAATCGGAACCAGAAGCTGGGCCGAAAAATGGGCCGTACGAGCCGAGGCACCATGATACCAACGGGCCAAGGCCATCAC
>DAITMY010000294.1:0-2806 GCA_036834925.1 Asticcacaulis sp. | reverse complement strand
CCCCCCCGCCGAGCGCGACACGCACCCAAGCCGTTGCCCCGGATGGGCGGCCATCAACAATCAGCGTCGCACCCTCAGCAAACACTTCGACGCGGCACGGCCGTCCTTGCGTGACCAGATCCCGCAGCGCCGTCGCCGCATCGGGCGATCGCTCCGCCAGTGCCGCCAGAAGGCCCGCCGCCGTCGGGGCACTGAGATCCAGTGCCTTGCCACACGCGATCAGCGCCTCTTCGTTCCAAACGAGTCGCGCCTGTTCGCCATCGATCGCCAGAACGGTTTCATCATAGGCATTAATCGCCGAATCTAGCTCTCCAACCGCTGCATCACGGGCCGCAAGGGCTTGGCGGAACTGGTCTTCGCGGCCCAAAAATCGGGCGCGCATCCGCCACGCCAAAAGGGTCGTCATCAGCGCCAGCGAGGTGGCGCCCGCAGCAGCGGCAAAGGCAATGTGCGTTGCGGTCATCAGCGTGCCCGTGCGAATCAGCGAATAGAATAGCGGGATTTTTTGTCCCGACCTTTGCTCGTAACCTTATTCGTTAATTTTTTGCGCCTATTTTTTTATCATGACAGCGGTTTTGTATCCCGTAGCCCGGTCTGCGACCCAGGCCCTCGACGCTCTTCGGACCGGCCAACCCCGGGCGGCCCGGACGCGCGAAGCGCTTGATGTGGCCCGTATGATCCTTGCCCATGCTGAGGTGCGCTTTGTCACCGAAGATGTCGGCCCGGGCTATGACACCTATGCCCAGGCCCTGGCCGCTTGGAGCCAATGGGTTGACGATCCCAAGGGCGGCTCACGGCTTGAGCCTCAAGACCGCTTTGCCAGCTTGCGCCAAGTCATCGCACCCGAAGTCCGCCCCCACGTTCGCGAGTCAGCCCGCGCGACGTTCAAAGATAATCGACGCTGGACCTTGCCTCAGGATCCCGCCCCGGCTTCAGTCTGGCGTTTGAGCTTGTCTTACTGGAAGATCCTAGATCCGTCCGAAGCCGGACTGCCCGCTCCGCCGCCCGGCGTACAAGCCCGTACACTCCGCCGCAGTCGAAAAGCGGTCGACGTGCCTGCGGAAACCGTCAAGGCCTTGACCCAGCAGCCCATGAGCGCTTTCAAGCCGCAAAAGGCTCTGGATATTGGCCTTTTTGAATTTCGCCCCCCGGACCAACCGCATCTGATTATCCCCGATGAGTGACGCGCACTCGGTGCTCGGTGACCTCAAGGCGCCGGACCTCGATACCTTTGCGGCGCTGGCTGAGACCGCGCTAGCTGCCTTGCCTGAACCTTTTTCTGGGTTTCTGGCGGGTGTGCAGTGTCATGTCTTCGAGTTTGCAGACGAAGACACTTTAAAGGCCCTAGAAATCGAAGATCCCTTTGAATTAACAGGCCTTTATGAAGGTCCAAGCCTCGCTGAACAAAGCGTGCTTGATCCATTGCCGAATACCGCGCGTATTTCTTTATACAGACGGCCCATTCTTGACGAGTGGGCCGACCGGGGTGACGTGACTTTATCTGAACTGATTACACATGTCGTGGTGCACGAAGTGGCGCATCACTTTGGACTGAGCGACGACGATATCGACCGGATCGAACAGAGCGTGCCCGACTGAGGAGAGCGATCTTGAACCAGCAGCCCCGAACCCATGCCAAGCCCGTCGCCTTGCAGGCGGTCATAGCGGCTTTATTGTTTGTGATCACGGCGGGTCTGCTGTTCACCACCTCGGCACGGGCCGCCAATCCGTCAGTGCCAGAACCCGCCAAGCCCATGGAGCTTTCGCGCTACACGGGCCTCTGGTACGAAATCGCCCGCTCTCCCAATCGGTTCGAGCGTAACTGTGATGGAGTCACCGCACGCTACACCTTGCGTAAAGACGGCGACATCGACGTGCTCAACACCTGTCGACGTGGGGGGCTGGAGGGTCGCGTCGAAACCGCCAAGGGGCGGGCCAAGGTTGTAGACAAAAAGACCTTTGCCAAGCTCAAGGTCAGTTTTTTCGGTCCCTTCTATGCCAACTACTGGGTGCTGGACCGGGACGACAATTATCAATGGGCCATCGTGGGCGAGCCTTCCGGCCGCTATGTCTGGATCCTCAGTCGCACGCCGCGCCCGGACAATACCCAGGCGTTGGTCAAGCGCGTGGAAGCCATGGGCTATGACACGTCAAAGCTGGAGTTCCCCAAGCAGCCACCCAACTGACAACAGACACTCAGTCTTTCTTCTTTTTGTTTTTCTTATCTTTTTTGGACTTTTTGTCCTTATCCCCATCCGGGATCACTGCGCCAACCACCGCGCCCGTCGCTGCAACGCCTGTGCCGACGACCGCGCCCGTTACTCCGACGGCGGTCCCCACCACAGCCCCTGTGGCAGCGGCCGCCAGACAGCCCGATAAGGCCGGGGCGATCGCCAAAAGGATCAGCAGGGCTTTGATACGACGGGTCATGATCAGGCCTATGGCTAAAGGATAAAGTCCAGACTTAGACTGATCCCGCCCTTGGATCCAGCCCACTTGACGCGGAACAAAGGCGGAACAATAATTGGGGCCATGCTGTCACGACCGGACATCACCCAAAGTGTTACCCGCGGGGCGACCCGCCTGTTGCAATCGCTGAACCAAGCGGTGGTGGCGGAACTGCCACTGCCCAACAGCCGTCGGGCGGATTTAGTGGGCTTATGTCCCAAAGGACGCCTGACCATCCTTGAGGTCAAATCCGGTCTGGCAGACTATCAAAGCGACCAGAAGTGGCCGGACTACAGCCCCTATTGCGATGCCTTCTATTTTGCCGTCGCCCCGGGTTTTCCGACCCATTGTCTCCCGC
>DAITMY010000293.1:0-2819 GCA_036834925.1 Asticcacaulis sp. | reverse complement strand
GTCCGAAGCGCCGCCATACGCTGGGCATAGAGCTGGCGGGCGGTCAGCTCGCTGGCTTCGGCCATGGGCGGCAAGGTATCGAATGGATCGATGGGGATCAGCCCCGCCGCCGTCACCCGCTCTTGCCGCGTCTGGCAATGGGCGGCGGCATTGGGGAACCAGACGTCCGGTCCGGCGAGATAGACGCTGCGGACCGGCTTCATTGGCCCGTCCCTTCGCCCAGATGACGGCCCACGGCCTCTTCTTCGAGATGACGGCCCACGGCCTCGATGCCCCGCAGGCCAAGGCGGGTGCGCCGGGCCAGAAGATCGGGACTTCCGGCGCGATAATCGGCCATCAGGCTGCGGACAAAATCGCCCGATTGCACGTCCTTGAGCACGCCCTGCATCTGCGCCTCGCTCTCGGCATTGATGATACGCGGCCCGGTCAGATAGGCCCCATATTCCGCCGTATTGCTGATCTTGGCAAAGGCCCCGGCGATGCCGCGCGCCGCCATCAGATCGACCACCAGCTTCAGCTCATAGAAACATTCGAACCAGGCGACTTCTGGCGGATAGCCCGCCTTGACCAGGGTCTCAAACGCCGTGTCGACAAGGCTTTGCACCCCACCGCACAAGACCACCTGTTCGCCGAACAGATCGCATTCGCATTCGTCCTTGAAGGTGGTCTCAAGGATCGCCTTGCGCCCACAGCCGAGACCGGCGGCATAGCTGAGACCCAAGGCATGAGCGGTGCCGGTGGCGTCCTGATGGACTGCAAACAGGCAAAAGGTCCCCTCACCCGCCACATAGAGGTCACGGATGCGCGGGCCGATCCCCTTGGGCGAGGCCAGGATCACATCGACCCCCGGCGGCGGGGCGACAAGGCCGAAATGCACCGACAGGCCATGGGCAAACACCAGCGCCTGGCCGGAGCGCAGATGCGGTAGGATGTCGGTGGCAAACAGGTCCTGATGGCCTTCGTCCGACACCATCACGGCGATGACCTCGGCCCAGGCGACCCCCGAGGCGGTCTCGATCACCGTAAACCCGTCGGCTTCGGCGCGCGCGCGACTGGGCGATCCGGGCTTCAGCGCCACCTTGAGCTCCGCCACGCCGGAGTCCCGCAGGTTCAGGGCATGGGTGCGCCCCTGACTGCCGTAACCGATCACCAGCACCTTTCGGGCGCGGATCAGACCAAGATCGCAGTCGGCGTCTTTGTAAACGTGCAAAGGGGTGAAGGCAGATGCCTCGGACACAGCCATGGAGCCCTCCTCGGGAACAGACCCCGAGACATAGGCGGCTTCGGGCGCAGGGGGAAGAGCGCGGGGTTAAACAAGTATTTTACGAAAGCAAATAAGTGAAATTGATTAAATGCCCGCACAAGCAACTTTATACACCTCATCGCCAGATGTACCTGGCACAACTAATTTAGCTTGCTGCATTGATCCGGTAAAATTTTGAGATTCAATGACATTATTATTAGCATCGTAGTGTATTGAAAACAAGAGAGTAAGTGTTTCCGCAGCGCAATCAACCCTAAATTTATCTCTTGATTGACGCGCCTTAACTTTATTATTTTTTGAGTGATCGAATTTGGTCCATATCGTAACTTTAAGATCCCCTATACCCCTAATGCTTTCAGAATCATAATAAAGCACTGAACCATTACTCTGTTGATCGATTTCAATCCAATTTTCATCATTTGCAAAAGCTGGCGTAGAAACAAAGGCCAAAGCTAATAGTAAAGCTCTCATCAATCTGCTCCAACTTCTGGGCATTTACTTTTACAAAAAAAATATCACCTCGAAAAAGGCAATATTCGATGTCGCTTGAAATGCACAAGCAAAAACTATGTTGCAAACTCGTAAATTTTAGCGCAAAATAAAAATTAACGCAACCCAAGATAAATCCAACCGCATGCTTTTTAGGCTAACTCAGCCCTAATGGAGGGCATCATGAGCACCATACGAATTATAGCAGCAATTATTGTCGCTCAGCTCAGCATAGCAGCTGATGCGCTATCAGCCCCAGCAAAATCAACCACCCCCTCAAAAGAACATAAATTAATAAGTAATTCATTTCTTATTAAAGGTCAGTGCGAAAAAGAATCTGGCGTATCAATAAATAATAATTTTAGCAATTTTAATTGCAACACAGCAATACTAACGCACTTCAAAAATGGTAATTTATTGGTACAATTTTTAATGAAAGGCGGAAATGATGACAGAATACTTGGATTCTCAGGGAAAATACAAGGCAATCAATCTTTAGGTTCCGATATAGTTCAAACCATTATTGTCGAAAGAATTTATCTAGATGGTAGCGGATCCCACATAACATCACATGAAGGCTCATGCTTTATTAATTGGTCCGGATTGCATAGAGAAGGCGGGAAAATACTCGGCATTTTATGTGGATCTTATTCTGAGCACGACAGAAATACTATAAAGGCCTTAGCAGGCATTAACACCTTAAAACTTATGAACTAATTTTTTCAATGCCTTCGTAAAGTGATCATTTTACCCTTTACCGAAACAAGTCTTACGAGGCACACTTTTTTAACTTTTCACTCGCCCCTAGGCCGCAGTCAGCGTAGAACGGCGCTATTCACTTTCGAGGGGAAATACTCATGTCGATTTCGCGTCTTTTGTGGGCCTCCGCAGCCCTGTCTCTGTGCGTACCCGCTCTGGCTCTGGCCCAGGCCAAACCGAGCAAGGTTCAGGAAACCCAGAACAAGATGGTCAATGAAATTCCGCGCTGTACGAAAAAGCTCGGTACCCTGACCATCGTCGACGGTGATGACGCCCACCAGCCGCCCCGAATCATCGATCACGGCGG
>DAITMY010000292.1:0-2836 GCA_036834925.1 Asticcacaulis sp. | reverse complement strand
GGCGGATACGGACTCGAATATCCTCTCCACGCCGTCGGTGCTGACTCTCGCCAATGAAAAAGCCTCGTTGCTGGTCGGCCAGGAAGTACCGATTACGACGGGCGAAACCCTTGGAAGTAACAACACCAATCCGTTCCGTACGGTAACCCGCCAAAAGGTCGGGGTGCAGCTTGAGGTGTTGCCCCAGATCAATGCCGATGGCCTGATCACGCTGCACCTTCGTCAAGAGGTGTCCGACGTGGCCGGGGCGGTCAGTGCCGCCTCGCCGGAATTGATCTTTAATACGCGCGAAATTCAAACCTCGGTCGCCGTCGAGGATGGCAGCATAATTGTTCTGGGCGGGCTGCTGAGCGATTCCGATCGCCGGAGTAGCCAAAAAGTGCCGGGCTTGGGCGACGTGCCAGGGCTCGGGGCGCTGTTCAGCAGCAAGTCTAAGGACCGTACCAAGAGGAATTTGATGGTCTTTATTCGCCCGACAATTGTCCGCACGGGCGAAGATGCGCGGGCCATTACCGCACCGCGCTACGATCAGATCCGCGAAGCTCAGGCCCGTGCACGTAACGCAGAGACCCGTAAACCCAATCAGCCGCCTCCGCGCGAATATGAGACGCTGGATGAATTGATCCGCGACTATATGGGGGCAACCCCGCCGTCGTCGGTTCAACCGGTTATTGCACCCCCGGTGACTGTGCCCCAGGTTGTTGTGCCAAAGACCGAAGGCTGAGGCTTGCATGACCGGCGTGTCTGAACCTGTCCCTGAGTCCGTATCCCCGACCAGCCGACGGCTGCCCTTTGCCTTTGCCCGCGCCCATGGGGCTGTGGTGATGTCGGCGCCGGATCATCCGGAGCTCAAGGTCGGTCTGCGCGAGGATGCGGACCCGCTGGTGCTGATCGAAGTGCGCCGGGTGTTGGGGCAAGGGTTTGCGATTGAACGCTTGAGCCGGGATGCCTTTGAGCGCCAGCTGTCCGAGACCTATGCGGGCGAAGGGTTGTCCACGACCGACAGCGGCAACGAAGATCTGCCCGAGGGGCTGGCCATGCTGGCCGACGAGTTGCCCGAAGAGGCTGACCTGCTCGACAGCCAAGATGATGCGCCGGTTATCCGCCTAATCAACGGGATTTTGGCCGAAGCGGCCCGTATCGGCGCATCGGATGTTCATATTGAACCGTTTGAGTCTCGATTGATGGTTCGGGCCCGTGTGGATGGCGTTCTGCGCGAAATGCTACGACTGAATCCGCGCTTAGCCCCGCTGCTGGTCTCACGGATCAAGGTCATGGCCCGGCTGGATATTGCTGAAAAACGCCTGCCGCAAGACGGGCGGATCACCCTGACCTATGGGGGGCGCAACCTCGATGTGCGGGTCTCGACCTTGCCGGCCAAGGTGGGCGAACGGGTGGTGATGCGTCTGTTGTCGCGCGACAGCGGCACGCTGGATCTGACGCGACTGGGGATGCCTGCGCCGGTTCTGACGGCGTTTGGGGCGGCTTTGGCGGAACCCAATGGCATTGTTCTGATTACAGGCCCGACGGGTTCGGGAAAGACCACGACCCTTTATTCGGGCCTATCGCGGCTCAATGATGCCACGCGCAACATTCTGACGATCGAAGATCCGGTCGAATATGGCCTCGATGGCATCGGCCAGACCCAGGTCAATACCAAGGTCGGCATGACCTTTGCTGCCGGGCTACGGGCGATCCTTCGCCAAGATCCGGACGTGGTGATGGTCGGGGAAATTCGCGATTCCGAAACGGCCCAGATCGCGGTCCAGGCCAGCTTGACCGGGCATTTGGTGTTGTCCACGGTCCACACCAACGATGCGGTGGGGGCGGTCACGCGGCTGCGTGACATGGGGGTAGAGCCGTTCCTTTTGGCCTCGACCCTGCGGGTGGTGATTGCCCAGCGGCTGGTCCGGCGTCTGTGCGGGACCTGCCGTGTGGCCTATGAGGCGGACCCCGTGACGGCGGCGGCGCTGGCGGTCAAGCCAGGAACCACGCTTTACCGGCCTGCGGGCTGTGCGGACTGTAACCACACCGGCTATACCGGGCGCACCGGGGTTTACGAGTGCGTGGTGGTCGATGATCCGCTTCGTCGCCTGATCGTTCAGGGGGCGGATGAATTGGCGCTGGCGGATCATGCCTTCCGAAACGCCCAGCGTCTGTCGGACAGTGTCCGCGCCGCGGTGCTAGATGGCGTCACCGCCTATGAAGAAATGATCCGCGTGACCCGCTCGGACAGCAGCGGACCCGTTGGCGAAGGGCAGGGGCCGCATGGCGCGCTTTGATTATGAGGCGCTGGATCTGAATGGCCAAACCCGGACCGGTCGCTTAACCGCCTCCGACCGGGCTGGGGCGGAAGCGCAATTGCAGCAACGCCGCTGGATGCCGGTCAAGGTGGTCGAGGTCGCAGGCGCAAAATCCGACGCTTCGGCGGGGGCGGGTCTGAGCGCCCTGTTTGCACCCCGTTTTGGGGCGCGGGATCTGGCGCTGATGACCCGCCAACTGGCGACGCTGATCGCCGTGGCTCCGCTGGAAGAGGCCCTGCGAACCCTCGCGGCCCAAGCGGAAAAGCCACACCTGCGCAAGATCCTTCAGGAAACCCACGCCGGTGTCCGCGAAGGCTGGCGTCTGGCCGATGCCATGGCGCGTCAAGGCGGGGCCTATCCGCCGCTTTACCGGGCTATGGTCGCCGCCGGCGAGGCGTCGGGCAGTTTGCCGGTGATCTTGGAGCGGCTGGCTGATTATCTCGAACAGGATCAGGACTTGCGCGGCAAGATGACCGGGGCCTTGGTCTATCCGATTGTCCTGTCTTGCGTGGCTGTTTTGGTGATCATTGCCC
>DAITMY010000291.1:0-2837 GCA_036834925.1 Asticcacaulis sp. | reverse complement strand
ATCCACCACAAAAGGCCGTGAAATTGCGCCCGCCCGCTTGCTCCGGGCGAGGGTTAATCTTAGTTAGAGCCTAGGGTAGGAGAAATTCATCAATGGATAAAATAGTCCCTGACGCGAGACAGGCGCTCGACGGCCTCTTGTTCGATGGCATGACGGTGATGTCCGGCGGCTTTGGCCTGTGCGGCATTCCGGAAAACCTCATTTTGGCGCTGCGCGATGCGGGCACCAAGGGTTTGACGGTCATTTCCAACAACGCCGGGGTCGATGACTTCGGCCTTGGGCTGCTGCTGCAAACTCGCCAGATCCGCAAGATGATCTCGTCCTATGTGGGCGAGAACAAAGAGTTCGAGCGCCAGTTTCTGGCCGGGGAACTGGAGCTGGAGTTCAACCCCCAGGGCACGCTGGCCGAGCGCATCCGCGCTGGGGGGGCCGGGATCCCCGCCTTTTTCACCGCCACCGGCGTCGGCACCCTCGTGGCCGAAGGCAAGGAAGTGCGCCGCTTTGGTGAGCGCGACTATGTGATGGAAACCGGCCTGCTGGCGGATTTGTCGATCATCAAGGCCTGGAAGGGCGATGCGCGCGGCAACCTCGTGTTCCGCAAGACGGCCCGCAACTTCAACCCGATGATGGCCACCGCCGGCAAGGTGTGCGTGGCCGAGGTCGAGGAAATCGTGCCGGTCGGATCGCTCGATCCCGACCACATCCACACCCCGGGCATCTATGTGGACCGGATTATCCAGAGCACGTTTGAAAAGCGCATCGAACAGCGCACTGTTCGGGCCAGGGAGGCTTAAGTCATGGCGCGTACGCGGGACCAGCTGGCCGAACGAGCGGCCAAGGAACTACAGGACGGCTTCTATGTGAATCTCGGCATCGGCATTCCGACGCTGGTGGCCAACTATATCCCCGCCGGGATGACGGTCACGCTGCAGTCCGAAAACGGCATGCTGGGCATGGGCCCCTTCCCCACCGAGGACGAAGTGGACGCCGACCTGATCAATGCCGGCAAGCAGACAATCACCGAGATCCCCGAGAGCAGCTATTTCAGCTCCTCGGACAGCTTTGCCATGATCCGGGGCGGTCATATCAATCTGTCGATCTTGGGCGCCATGGAAGTGGCCGAGAACGGCGACATCGCCAACTGGATGATCCCGGGCAAGCTCGTCAAGGGCATGGGCGGGGCCATGGACCTTGTCGCCGGGGTCAAGCGCGTGGTCGTGGTGATGGAGCACGCCAACAAGCATGGCCAGTCCAAGGTGCTCAAGGCCTGCACCCTGCCGCTGACGGGCACGGGCGTGGTCAGCCGGATCATCACCGATCTGTGCACCTTTGACGTCAAGCCGGATGGCTCGGGCCTCGTTCTGATTGAACTGGCCGAGGGGGTCACCCTCGAAGAAGTCGCCGCCAAGACCGAAGCCGCCTATACAGTCGCCCTGTAAGCGACCGAATAAGGACAGTCCGGGGGAAATGAATCGCATTGTAGGATTTGTCTTATTCAAATGACATAAAATGCCGCATAATGGCGCGTCTCTCTTCGGAGGGGCGCGTTGTTGTGAGGGCAGCGCGATGGGGAGCGTGACATGTCAGCAGACGAAAAAACGGGCCAAAGCCAGACCGACGGGCAAGAGCTGCACTTGCAGGGTGCGCAAGATGGTGCGGTGCTGACCCCGCCGTTGGATGCCGCCCGGATCCGGCGCATCCAGACCTCGATCACTCTGTCTTCGCCGGATGACCTGGCCCATTATGGCGACCGCGCTGAACGTGAAGCGCAAGAAGCGATTGCGCGGCTGGTGTCCGAAGTCCGGGGCGCCGATCAATCGGAAATTCTTGAGCGTCTGCGTTTGATCCGCGATCAACTCACCCCGTTAATGCCCCAGGAACTGGCCAAACCCGTTGGGCTCGGTGCTCTGTTCGGGGCCCGCCGCAAGCGACTAAGCCGGTTCCGCGACCAGTTTAAACGCGTCAGCGCTACGGTCGAAAGTCTGACCGGCGAAATCGCCGAACGGCTTGACCGCATCAGCCATAAGCACGACGCCATGGAGAGCCTGCACCGCCAGTGTCAGGACTTCATCCTTGAGCTGGACGCCTATCGTGAGGCGGCCCGCAGTTGGATGGCCAGCAATGCCCCCCGCGAAACGGGGCTACGGGTTGTCCCTGCGGAGGTTACGCCCCTGCCCGAGCCTCAAGCCCATGTGGGCGCTGCGCGCGCCATGTCTGCGGCAGATCTGCTTGGAGAAGATCCGCGTGACGTGGATCTCGGCGACAATGTCATTGTCCTGCGCCCGGAACGCGTGAAGCGGACCAGCCACCCGACCTTGGTGGGCGAGCTAGTGCAATCCCCGCCGACGCTGGAAATCACGCTCCAGGCCACCCCTAAACTAACCCAGCGTGTGGCCCGGCTCGACGCTCTGCGTGATCTGGCCCTGCGGGAGTTGCCCTTGGTGCGTCAGGTCCAGAATGTTGATCTGCGACTGCTCAAAGCCCTCAAACCCATTTTGGGCACGCTTCAGGACTGGCAAGGCACTTGGGCAGATCGGCTGGGTCTATCAGGTCGCAAGGTCAAGCACAGCTTCCGCCCGGACACGGACGCTCTCGTCATGGCCCGAAGCGCTGTGCTCGATCTGATCGAGGCCTTGGAGACGGAAATCCAGACCGCCCAGCAGCGCCGCCAGCAAGCGGAAATCCGCCTGCAAAGCCTGGCCCGCTCAGTCCGCCCCGCACAGAGCTAAACCGGCTTAAACTGGCTTATTGGTCTGTACCCGCGCGGACCTTGGCATCCACAGCGCGGATCAGGTCGGTATTGACGCTTTGGACGGCCTGTTCATAGGCCGCAACGA
>DAITMY010000290.1:1758-2845 GCA_036834925.1 Asticcacaulis sp. | reverse complement strand
AGTTGGGCCTGTGAGTTGGGCCTGTGAGTTGGGCCTGTGAGTTGGGCCTGTGAGTGCCCTGACGGCAAAGCCCAATCCGCCAACCCATCGGACGCGGCTTCAAAACCCGTCCTCCTGAAGCCAATTAAATGACGCCTGTTCATGTCATTTTCAGAGCTTTGTTGTTGAATGATTTCAAGATCAGAACCGATCGGGGAAACCATGCAACCCACCACCGTCTACACGGACCGTCCTCAAAGGCGCTTTGATAGCGGGCAAATCGCTCCGTCTTCTGAGCAATACTTTGGCAGCAATACCTTGACCCTGCTGGGATCTGGTTTCAATCTGGCGCGTGTCTATGCTCCCGCGGCCACGTGTCGGAGCGCAACGCATACTGATCTTTTCCCACAGAAGGCCTCAATGGGCGAATTGGACCCTAACGCACAGAGGGATGGCGAAACAGGACGAAAGACTGGGGCGTTAATCCTCCTCGGCATCTTGAGCATGCTTGTTGGGATCGTCCTCAGCCTAATGGTTTGGGGCCTAGGTGCCCTGTTTAAACTCCCAGTTCCGCTCTTGCCTCTGCTGTTGCTGAGTGTCTTTGGGCTCCCCAGCCTCATCGTTGGGATCTACGCCGCGCTCAAAGGCTTTGGCCGCAAACCCTAAATCGAGACGACTCGACCGCCGAGACGGTTGCCTTTGTCAGCGGATAGGTTTTCGTATAAAGGGGCGCGTTTCCGATCGCTGCCGCCCCTTAAGAAAGCCTGTTCATGAGCCAGTCCCCCGCCGCTACCCCCAAGGTCGGATTTGTCAGCCTGGGCTGTCCCAAGGCGCTAGTGGACTCTGAACGGATTCTGACGCGCCTGCGTGATGACGGCTATCAGACGGCGGCCAGCTATGACGGGGCCGATATGGTGATCGTCAATACCTGTGGGTTTATCGACAGCGCCCGCGAGGAAAGTCTGGATGCCATTGGCGAAGCGATCCGCGAAAACGGCAAGGTGATCGTCACCGGCTGTCTGGGCCACGAAGCCGATCTGATCCGCGAGCGCTTTCCCAATGTGACCGCCGTGACCGGCGCACACGACTATGATGCGGTGCTCAAGGC
>DAITMY010000290.1:0-1748 GCA_036834925.1 Asticcacaulis sp. | reverse complement strand
GCAAAACCCATTCCGGGATCTGGTGCCCGAGATTGATCCCGGCATCCGCCTGACGCCCAAGCACTATGCCTATCTCAAGATCTCTGAGGGCTGTAACCACCGCTGCAGCTTCTGCATCATCCCCAGCATGCGCGGGGATCTCGCCTCGCGACCAGTCGCAGACGTGCTCAAGGAGGCCGAAGTCTTAGCCAAATCCGGGGTCAAGGAGTTGCTGGTGGTGTCGCAAGATACCTCCGCCTACGGCCTTGATATCCGCTATGCCCAAAGCGAGTGGCGCGGCCAAAACTGGTCCGCCAGCTTCGAGGATCTGTCGCGTGGGCTGGGCGAACTCGGGATCTGGGTGCGGATGCACTATGTTTATCCCTATCCCCATGTGGATGGGGTGATCCCGCTGATGGCCGAGGGCAAGATCCTGCCCTATCTCGATATCCCGTTCCAACACGCCAGCCCCAAGGTGCTGAAGGCGATGAAACGGCCCGGCAATCAGGACCGGACTCTGGAGCGGATTAAAAGCTGGCGCGAAGTCTGCCCCGACATCACCCTGCGCTCGACCTTTGTAGTCGGCTTTCCGGGCGAGACTGAAGAGGATTTCCAGATACTGCTCGACTGGCTCGACGAAGCCCAGCTCGACCGGGTCGGGGCCTTTGCCTATGAAAACGTCGAAGGGGCCGCGGCTCAAGCCCTGCCCGACCACGTGCCCGAAGCCCTCAAGGAAGAGCGCCGGATCCGGTTCATGGAAAAGGCGCAGGCGATCAGCCGCGCCAAGCTGCGCCAGAAGGTGGGGCAGACGCTGGATGTACTGATCGACGAGATCCGCCCCGATGGCGTAGCCGTGACCCGCTCCAAGGGCGACGCCCCGGAAATCGACGGCCATGTGTTCGTCAAGGGCGGGGTGACGCTCAAGGTCGGGGAGTTTGCCAAGGTCAAGGTCACGCGCACGGACGCCTATGACCTGTGGGCCGAGATCGAAGGCACCCGTCGGCTGAATCGTGCCCCCTTGCGTCCCGGCATGACCCGGCTGATCTCACGGTCCTGAGGAGGGCCCGCACTTTAGGCCCCAATCATTAGTCCCCGATTTGGGCGGCCAGTTTTTCCAGACGTTCTGCCGCGCGGGTGATGGCTTCACTGGCGCGGCGCTCGACTTCGTAGGTGCCGGTGGAGATGCGCGAGGTGGCCGAATGGGCGACCGCCAGCTCTGTGCGGAGTTCCATCACTTCATCGGCCAGAAGCAAGGCTCCCAGCAGCAGAAGCCGTACCTCGCCGACATTGCCGACATCGCGCGACACCGCTTCGACATGGGCACTGTAAAGTTCAGCCAATTCGCGGACACGGTCTTCTTGGCCCTCGGCACAGCCCACGCGGTACGGGCGGTCATTGATCCGGATATCCACATCAGCCATGGGCGCGGGCCTCCTCGTCTTGTAGCAGACGGCGTACATCATCTGCGGCCCGGCCCAGAGCCTCGTGCGCGCTGGCGGCAGCTTCGGCCAAGGCCAGTTCGCGCTGATGAGCCGCTTCGAGCTCGGCCTCCAGCGCTTGGCGGGCCGATTCGGCCTGATGCAGCGCCGACGCATCCACACCCGAGGCCGCGCGCGCCTGTAAGGCCCGCATGCGGCTTTCCAGCAAGGCCACCGCCCGGTCCAGACGCCCAATGGCGCCGATCAGGCTTGTGTCTGTCGGATGCATCTGCGTCTCCGTCACCGTCATGAACGCCCTCCGTCACACCGGTATCATATTTCCTATACACC
>DAITMY010000289.1:0-2856 GCA_036834925.1 Asticcacaulis sp. | reverse complement strand
CCCTGGTCGAGACGGCCCGTCTCTTGCGTCTGAAAGGGCTGGGGGGGCTGGTGGTGATCGATTTGGTCGGGGCTCGCCATGATGCCGACGCCGTGCGCGAACAGGCGCGAAAGGCGTTTGCCGCTTACGGGCCAGAGGCCCAGATTGGCCCATTAAGTCGGTTTGGCCTTTTGGAGCTCAGTCTGCCTTGGACCCGCCGCCCGTTACTAGAACGCTTTGTCACGCCGGAAGGGGCGCCTACGCCCCGAGCTGAAGTGCTGCGTCTGGCGCGCGCTGCAGTGCAGGTCCGCCGTAGTGATCCGGGCCTTGGGGTCACGCTGCGTGTCGGGCGCGCGTCGGGCGCTGTGGCCCAAGACCTGTTTCGTTTGTATGCCCACGCGCTCGGTCCGATGATCCGGTTTGAGGTTGATCCGATGATCGCGCCGGGGCAGGGCAGACTGATTATGTCCCATTCGCAATAATGAGCCCCGTATGACTGCCTTATCGCCGCGTATGTGCACCCATTGCCGTAAGCACCCGGTCGCGACGGACTATGCCCCGTTCTGTTCCAAGCGCTGTGCCGATGTCGATCTGCACAAATGGCTGGGCGGGCAATATGTCGTCCGGGCCGAGGAGGGGGCGCGTGAGGGCTTGCCGGATCTGGATGGCGAAGCTGTGGATAGCTGAAAAGATCCGTCCACCCGCTGAAAAAGTCTCTGGACAGGGCCAAAAGCCTCGCCTATAGACCACGCCTCTCGCGGCCACACCGGCCTTGTCGAGCGCCTGGATAGCTCAGTTGGTAGAGCAGCGGATTGAAAATCCGCGTGTCGCTGGTTCGATTCCGGCTCCAGGCACCACTTTCTCCCGACTGAAAATTTATTGTTTGATGCCTTCGGCGCTTTAGCTTGGCCGCGTTAGGGGCTTGGCAATGCCTCGGCGCTATCAAGGTCCGCATCAAAGGCGATTCTGGCTCTTGTGCGTGACCGGCGTTACGCGAAGCTGTGTTTCGCCTGATAGGGGAAGATGCGCATCACAATCTGTTACACAAAACATTCACTGTGTGGTGTAAATGGATAACAGGGGCCTGTTTTGCTCTATTCCTAAGGGAAAAACGCACATCAGCCCTTGACGCATCGGCTCAGGTCGGGAATTGAATCTGAAACCGTTTTAATGAAGCGGTTCTCAACGGTGGTCGGGACCTTGATTTCAAGGGGTCGGCCCGGCGGACCTGACACTCTACCGGACAAAGAAGCCGGACAGAGACGGGGGCGCGGAAAGTAGGGACGTGTTGATATCGACCATATGGCCGATTTTAGCGCGTGCCTTTGTTTTGAATCCACGGGGGTGAAGGCGTCCCCGAAACGTCACTTGGCTTCCGGACTGGATCCGGGCCAAAACCAGGAACTGGCGAAAGATGCTCGAACAGAAAAAGACTCATCCGCTCATTGCTCTTTTTGGCGCCGTCGCGCTGCTTACGAGCGTACCGGCCTTCGCCCAGGACGCTGCTGCGCCTGCCGCTGAGGCTCCCGCCGCTGCTGAAGCTGCGCCGGCTGTTGACGCTGCTCCGGCCGCCGAAGAGGCGGCTCCGGAAAAGGAAGCTGGCCACGGTCACGGCAAGCTGACCTTCACCAAGATGTTCATGGACTCGGACTGGGTCGTTAAGACCGTGATGATCGGCCTGCTGATCGCCTCTTTCCTCTGCTGGGTTATCCTGTTCAGCAAGCTCTTCACGTTCGCGTCGCTGAACAAGCAATCGTCCAGCTACCTCGAAGCATTCCGCGGTGCGCGCACGATCGCTGACATCAACAAGATCTCGGTCTCGGAAGAGTTCGAAGGTAACCCGATGGCCGACATGGCCGCTGTGGCCACCGAAGAAGTTCTGACCTCGAAGCAAGCCGGTCTGTCGGTTTCGGGTGAACACCGCGACTCGACGCTGGCCCGTGCCGCCTCGGGTATCAACGCTGTGCAGGCTGGCCTGACCAAGCGTCTGTCGGGTGGTCAGGTGTTCCTGGCTTCGACCGGTTCGGGTGGTCCGTTCATCGGTCTGTTCGGGACCGTGTGGGGGATCATGAACTCGTTCATCGGTATCGCTAACACCAACACGACCAACCTCGCCGTCGTGGCCCCGGGTATCGCTGAAGCCCTGCTCGCCACCGGTATTGGTCTGTTTGCCGCTATCCCGGCGGTGATCATGTACAACTACTTCAACACCCAGATTTCGGCCTACGGCACGCGTTCGGAGCAATTCGTCGCTGAACTGCTGAACACCGTTTCGCGCCAGCTCGACAAAGGGGCGTAATCACCGATGGGAGCCAAGCTTTCCGGTCCCGGCGGCGGCTCGAAATTCCAGATCGAGCAGAACAGCGAAATCAACGTCACTCCGTTCGTTGACATCATGCTTGTTCTGCTCATCATCTTCATGGTGGCCGCGCCTATGGCCACCGTGTCGGTGGAAGTGGAACTGCCGACCGCCGTTGCACCGCCGCAACAAAACCCGCCTAAGCCGATTTACATCTCCATTAAGTCTGATGGTGATGTCTATCTCGGCGACGGCAGAATATCCCCGAGCGAGCTTGGTGAAACGATCAAGTCTCAAATCGGTAAACGCAATCCCGACCAGGAACGTATCTACATTCGAGCTGACAGGGGCACCCGTTACGGGTCGTTCATGGAAGTCATGAACGCGCTGCAAGACAGCGGGTTCTATAGTGTGGCGCTGGTTGGCGAAGATAACGGCTAAGGGGCAGTTGGACGCATGACTGAACATCATCATCGCGATCCCATTCTGGATCCGCCGCGCAAGAAGCACAAAATCAACCCGGGTACCCTGTTTGGTATTGTGTTTACCTCTGTCGCCTTCGGCGCACTGGGCATGTA
>DAITMY010000288.1:1916-2872 GCA_036834925.1 Asticcacaulis sp. | reverse complement strand
GGCTGGGTAAAGGCGGTCATGGGGGCGAGGCTGGCAAAGGCCTGCTTTTTGCGTGCGCTTTCCCGGCGGATCCGGTCTAGGACCTCCGGGGCGGTCGGATTCACGGTTTGCGGCGGGAGCCCATCGATGCGTTGCTCCGTGAAACGTCTCGGCGCGATCCTTAAAGGCACGGTCTGAGCGCGCGTCCCGTTTTCAGCCCGTAGGATTTGGACTTTCGGCGCATCACGGTCGAAGCCGACGACGAACGCGCCGGTGGCGTCTGTCACCTGAACGGGCGTATTATTAAGCCATATGGTTGTGCCCGGCAGGGCGCGCCCCACAAGATAACCGCTCTGTTGTGGCTGGCCTTCGAGTCCGCCGATCAGGGGGGGATCCTGACGGGCCGACAGGGCCGAGGGGGCAAGGCCCGCTGTTGCGATCAGGCCCAATCCCAGGGTGCGCCGGTTCAGCTGCGTCCGTTCAGTTGCTTCCACCGGATCAGCGCCTCTTTGGGGGAGGCATAGGCCTCCTGCTGGACCGGGTTCCAGTAACGCAACACGTCGAGCGGGATCGGCTTGCCAGACACGGCACACAGCACAAAGCTGCCCGGGCGCATCACGGTATAGTCTGCGTCGCTGTACTGCAGGACCGCCTGGCCCCCGGTGGTTGGATCAAACTTAGTCATAGGGCTACTTTGCCGGGCCGGGGCGCGGGGGTCAAGGGAAGGCGGCACCCCAAAAGGCCCCCAGATGCGCGTCTGAACCGGGCGCAAAGGCTCTGGTCAGGGGCGCGGCGGATCAGTATGGAGGGGGCATGAATATTCTGCTGGTCGGATCGGGTGGCCGCGAACACGCCCTGGCTTGGAAAATCAGTCAATCGCCGCTGGTCACCCGGCTGGTGATCGCCCCCGGCAACCCCGGCATGGCCGCACTGGGTGAGCTGTCGCCGGTCGCCGCCACCGACGCGGAGGGGCTGAT
>DAITMY010000288.1:0-1906 GCA_036834925.1 Asticcacaulis sp. | reverse complement strand
CGCGGACCTTGTCGTTGTCGGGCCAGAATCTGCGCTGGCCGAGGGGCTGGCCGATGGGCTTGAGCGTATGGGCATCCCCTGTTTTGGCCCTAGCCGCGCGGCAGCCCAGCTTGAGACCTCCAAGGCCTTTACCAAGGATTTCTGTGGCCGTTACGGCCTGCCGACGGCGGCCTATGGCGCCTTTGATGACGTGCTGGCGGCCAAGACCTATATCCGGGAAACCGATGGTCCCTATGTGATCAAGGCCGATGGCTTGGCCGCGGGCAAGGGCGTGGTGATCGCCGAGACCCTCAAGGATGCCGAAATCGCCGTCGAGAACATGATGTCGGGCCGGTATGGCTCGGCGGGGGATCGGGTGGTGATCGAAGAATTCATGCAGGGCGAGGAGGCCTCGGTCTTTGCCCTCTGCGACGGCGACCACGCGATCCTGTTCGGCTATGCCCAGGACCATAAGCGCGCCTTTGACGGCGATCTTGGCCCCAATACCGGCGGCATGGGCACCTATTCTCCGGCCCCGGTGGTCAATGAGGCGGTGCTCAAGGCCACCTATGAGCAGATCATCCGCCCCGCCGTCGAAGGCATGGCGCGCGATGGCCACCCCTATCGCGGGGTGCTGTTCGCCGGTCTGATGATCAAGGACGACCAGCCGCGTCTGGTGGAATTTAACTGTCGTTTTGGCGATCCGGAATGCCAGGTGCTGATGCTGCGCCTGCAAAGCGACCTCGTGCCCTACCTGTTGGCCGCCGCGACCGGGACCCTGGCCAAGCTGCCCGCGCCGCAATGGTCGGACGGGGCCGCAGTCTGCGTGGTTTATGCGGCCAAGGGCTATCCCGAAAGCCCGCTGACCGGCTCGCAGATCCGGGGCCTTGATCAGGACTTTGGACCGGAGACAGTGATTTTCCACGCCGGGACCACCCGCGATGAGCAGGGTCTGGTGCGGGCGGCGAGCGGCCGGGTGCTGAACGTCTGTGCCACGGGCGCGGACCTCGGCGCCGCGCGGGACGGGGCCTATGAGGCCCTGTCGAAGATCGACTGGCCCGGCGGCTTCTATCGCCGCGACATCGCTTGGCGCGCTTTTGGCCGGTGATAATCCCCTCCACCGCTTCACGGTCCCCCTCCCCTTGGGAAGGGGAGGAGAAACAGGGGGTTATCTCCTCCCTGCTGTGCGGGGAGGTGCTGAGCGCAGCGAAGCGGAGGGGTGTCTTTCCTTTATGCGCGGCTTACATCCCCTCCGCCCCTAACCGGGGCACCTCCCCTTGGGAAGGGGAGGAGAAACAAGGGGTTACTGTAAATTCCTTCAACTTCGGGTGACGAGGGCTCGGCGTATGAAGTGGGGTGCACTATACAGCCGCGCACGGCTCGCCTAGCATCCGCTCAAGGATAAGACGGGGGCGGGCGTGAGCGGATTAGCGGCGGATACGGACAGCAGTTTAGGCCCGTGGGGGCGGCGGATCGGGTTATTTGCCGCGATCGGAACTTCGCTTGGCATGACGCTGTGGGGACCGCAAAGCGGCCTCAGCCCGGCGGCCTGGGTCGCGCTGACGACCCTGATCTGTGTGGTGATTTTGTGGGTCACAGAAGCGGTGCCGCCCGCCGTTGCCGCCTTTGCACCGCTGATCGTGTTTCCGCTGACTGGGGTGCTCAAGCCGGTCGAGGCCGCGGCCCCGTTCGCTGATCCGATCCTGTTCATCTTTATTGGTGGGTTCATGATCGCCAAGGCGATTGCCCACTGGGGGCTGCATCGGCGGCTGGCACTGTTGACAGCGGTGACCAGCGGGGGCGGGCCGCGCGCGCTGGTGATTGGGTTTATCCTCGCCGCGACCCTGCTCAGTATGTGGATTTCCAATACCTCGACCACGCTGATGTTGGTGCCCATAGCCGTTGGGGCCGCCGAGGCCATGCGGCG
>DAITMY010000287.1:0-2893 GCA_036834925.1 Asticcacaulis sp. | reverse complement strand
CGAGCGATCTATAGAACATTTCTTCAGAGACGTGGGAACTTTTCGCGCGAGCGATCCGTTTTTTGCCCTCACCCGCTGCCCCGATGCAAGGGATCCGAGACTTTTCTTCATCGGCAAATCAGGCCAGCGTGCATCCGCTTTCGCGTCCGCCCTGCAACGGTACTGGTTGATATGATCCTCGACACTGCCTCTTCCCCCTCCGTTTCTATCACCGCCGCGACAGTTGATGCGCCGCTCCAGGCGCTTCCGACCGGCAATGATATGGCGACGCTGATCGCAGCCAAGCTTTGTCATGATTTTATCAGCCCGACCGGAGCCATTGTGTCGGGTCTTGAGCTGATGGATGATCCATCTGCGGGCGACATGCACGACGAGGCCCTGAACTTAATCCGGGCGAGCGTGACCAAACTAGCGGCGATCGTGGCTTTTGCCCGGGTGGCCTTTGGGGCGTCGACCACAGCCGAGTCCTTCAGCACGACAGAGCTTAAATCCCTGAGCGAGGGCATGTTCGCGCACATTCGCGGCAACCTGACTTGGGATATTTCGGATCAGGTGTTAGGAAAGCCAGCGGCCCGCGCCTTACTTAACCTTGCTTACATAGCTGGTTCAGCCCTCCCCATGGGGGGGAACGCGACGCTAACCCTCGAAAATGCTGAGCGCGAACAAATTTTTTCCGCCCATTGCGCCGGAAATCGAGCACGACTGAAAGCCGAAGCCTTAACGGGCCTGAAGGGCGAGCCCTTGACGGAAGGACTGACGGGGCAATGGATTCAGCCCTATTGGCTTTGGTCAATCGTAAACGAGGCCGGAGGAATACTCTCCTTTGACGTTGAAACCGACCAGGTTCGCTTCCGCATGACTCTGCCAAAATAATCGTCGTCGTGGGTTTACCAACCATCCTTTAACCAAGACCGCCGATACTGCATTGAAGAAAGTCCACGTTGCGCCGAAGCCAGCGTGGAAGTCGAGCAATGCGGGGCACGCCGTGGACGATTTAATTGCAGAATTCTTGACGGAAACGGCTGAAAGCCTGGAAGTCGTTGATAGTGAACTGGTCAAGTTCGAAGCCAATCCAAATGAACGCAAGACGCTGGATAATATCTTCCGGCTCGTTCACACGGTCAAAGGGACCTGTGGCTTCTTGGGCCTCGGCCGCCTTGAGGCGGTTGCTCATGCCGGGGAAACGCTGCTGGGTCGCTTCCGCGATGGCAAGCTAGAGGTCACGCCGACGGCAGTGACGCTGGTGCTGCACTCGATTGACCGCATCAAGGTGATCTTGGCCGGTCTGGAAAGCACCGGCAATGAGCCGGAAGGCTCGGACGAAGACCTGATCTCGCAGCTCGAAGCCATGGCCGAAGGTCGTGCTGTGGCCATCGAGACCGTTCAAGCCGTAGAAGTGCCCGATCGTCCGCTGACTGGCGACATTGCGCCGGTCGAGATTGCCCCAGCTGAACCTGCGCCGGTCGCCGCCGATAAAGATAACGGACTGGGTCGGGCTCTGCGCCCGGGTGAAGTCTCGCTCGAAGATCTTGAAGCCGCGTTCTTAGCGGCCGAGGCGCCGGACTGGATGTCTGAGTCTGAAGCCCAGGCGGTCGAAGCCGCCGCCGAAGCAACGCCTGAACCTGTTTCCGAAGTATCGTCGACCCCCGTCGTCAGCGCCCCCAGCGCGGTTGCCCCGATGATGATGGGCAGCGAAGACGGCCCGTCTGGCGGTGCCGGAGCGGCCCAGTCGATCCGCGTGTCCGTGGACGTGCTCGAAGGTCTGATGACCCTCGTCTCGGAAATGGTGCTGACCCGCAATCAGCTGCTGCAAATCAGCCGCAACCGTGAAGACTCGGCCTTTGCCACGCCGCTGCAACGCCTGTCGACCTTGACCGGCGAGCTGCAGGACAGCGTGATGAAGACCCGGATGCAGCCCATCGGAGCCGCTTGGAAAAAGCTGCCCCGCTTGGTGCGCGACCTGTCGCACGAACTGAACAAAAAGATCGATCTCGTCATGGAAGGCGAGAACACGGAACTGGACCGCCAGGTTCTGGAACTGATCCGCGATCCGCTGACCCACATGGTGCGCAACTCGGCGGACCACGGTCTGGAATCGACCGAAGACCGGATCAAGGCGGGTAAGCCGGCCAAGGGGACAGTGCATCTGTCGGCCTTCCACGAAGGCGGCTACATTGTCATCCGCCTCAAAGATGACGGACGCGGCCTCAACACGGCCCGCATCCGCGAAAAGGTCATCGAAAAGGGTCTGGCCTCGCGCACCGAACTGGATGGCATGTCCGACCAGCAGGTGCACCGCTTTATCTTTGCCCCGGGCTTCTCGACGGCGGCCAAGGTGACCAACCTGTCCGGCCGTGGCGTCGGTATGGATGTGGTTCGGACCAACATCGAGCAGATCGGCGGTCAAATCGACCTGCACTCGGTCCCGGGCAGTGGCACGACCTTTACCATCAAGATCCCGCTGACCCTAGCCATTGTCTCGGCCCTGATCGTCGGTGCGGGTGGCCAACGCTTTGCGGTGCCGCAAACCGCGGTGATGGAACTGGTCCGCACGGGCAAAAATGCCGAGCACAAGATCGAGCGCATCGACAACTCTATGGTTCTGCGCCTGCGCGACCGACTGCTGCCGCTGGTGGAGCTTGGCCCGACGTTGAAGCTCGACCGCAAGGTGGATGAAGCCACCTTTGTCATGGTCATCCAGGTCGGCGAACGTCGCTTTGGTCTGGTGGTCGAGGACGTTCTCGACACCGAAGAAATCGTGGTCAAACCGCTGGCCGGTATCCTGCGCGACGTGTCGCTGTTCTCGGGCGCGACCATCCTTGGGGACGGCGGTGTGGTGCTGATCCTGGATCCGAACTCCCTCTCAGAATGTGCGGGCAATATGGTCGAAGAC
>DAITMY010000286.1:0-2933 GCA_036834925.1 Asticcacaulis sp. | reverse complement strand
GTCCAAATCGGCTTCAGTGAAGCCCCAGTGTGAGGGCTCCAGTTCCGAATTCTGGATCGGCGGCTCAATCCCAAGCGGATCAAGATTGGCCTGAAGATGGCCTCGGATCCGGTAGGACCGGATCAGCATCAGAGCGCGGACAGAGTCGCGGGCGGCCGCCTGGAGCTGGTCGGGGGTCGCTTGCGGTGCGACGGCCTTAAGGGCCTTTTCGGCCTTGGCTTCAACGGCCGGCCAGAAGCCGTCCATGGCTGAAGTCAGCTCATCGCGCGGACCATCCGCCAAACGGCCCCAAGATCCGGCCCCGGCGGCCTGTTTGACCGTTTCGGGACCGTCGAGCAACTGGTCAAAAAACGCCCGCCAAGCGGGGGTCACGGAATTGGGATCCGTGGCCCACTTGGCATGGAGCTGTTCAATAAAGACCGCGTTGCCGCCGTAGAGGAACGACGTTTCGGCAAAGACCTGGTTTAACCGGCCGGAATCATCCGCCATTTTCTTCGACCTTCCAGGGGGTCCGGCGGAGGGCTTCCGGGCGCGGACCGCCCACTCTGATTTACCAAATCAGGCGCCTTTCAGCACCTCTTGCAGGGTTGCCCCCAGGGCTGCCGGAGACGGGGCGACCTTGATGCCCGCAGCCTCCATGGCGGCGATTTTGTCTTCGGCGCCGCCCTTGCCGCCCGAGATGATCGCACCGGCATGGCCCATGCGACGACCCGGAGGCGCGGTGCGCCCGGCGATGAAGCCCGCCATCGGCTTTTTACGGCCGCGCTTGGCTTCGTCGATCAGGAACTGCGCCGCATCTTCTTCGGCAGAGCCGCCGATTTCACCGATCATGATGATCGACTTGGTCTCTTCATCGGCCAGAAACATTTCTAGGACGTCAATGAACTCGGTCCCTTTGACCGGATCGCCACCGATACCGACAGCCGTGGTCTGGCCGAGGCCCGCCTGGGTGGTCTGGAACACGGCTTCATAGGTCAGGGTACCGGAGCGCGACACGACGCCAACCGAACCCGGGGTAAAGATATTGCCCGGCATGATGCCGATCTTGCACTGGTTCGGGGTCAGAACGCCCGGGCAGTTCGGCCCGATCAGACGCGACTTGGAGCCAGCCAGCGCGCGCTTGACCTTGACCATGTCCAGCACCGGAATGCCTTCGGTGATGCAGACGATCAGCTCGACTTCGGCCTCAATGGCTTCGAGGATTGCATCCGCAGCGAATGGCGGCGGCACATAGATGGCCGAAGCGGTCGCACCGGTCTTTTCACGGGCTTCGATAACCGAATCAAACACCGGCAGACCGATGTGTGTCGTGCCCCCTTTACCCGGGGTGACGCCGCCAACCATCTTGGTGCCATAGGCGATGGCTTGTTCGGTATGGAAGGTCCCTTGCGAGCCGGTAATGCCCTGGCAGATGACCTTAGTATTGCTATCAATGAGGACGGCCATGATGTTTACGCAGCTCCCTTCACAGCCTTGACGATCTTGTCAGCGGCGTCCGCCAGATCATCAGCGGCGATGACATTCAGGCCGCTCTCATTAATGATTTTCTTGCCGAGTTCGACATTGGTGCCTTCGAGGCGCACGACCAGCGGCACCTTAAGACCCACTTCTTTCACCGCCGCGATCACGCCTTCGGCGATGATGTCGCACCGCATGATGCCGCCGAAGATATTGACCAAGATGCCCTTCACATTGGCATCCGAGGTGATGATCTTGAAGGCGGCGGTCACTTTTTCCTTGCTGGCGCCACCGCCCACGTCGAGGAAGTTGGCCGGCTCGGAGCCATAAAGCTTGATGATGTCGAGGGTGGCCATGGCCAGACCCGCGCCATTGACCATGCACCCAATGTCGCCGTCGAGGGCGATGTAGGACAGGTCAAACTTCGAGGCTTCGATTTCTTTCTCGTCTTCTTCGGTCACGTCGCGCAGGGCGACGATATCCGGATGACGATAGAGCGAATTGCTGTCAAAGCTGACCTTGGCGTCGAGCACCAGCAGCTTTTCGTCACCCGTCACGATCAGCGGGTTGATTTCCAGCATGTCCATGTCTTTGGCACAGAAGGCCGTATAGAGCTGCTGCAGCAAGGCATAGCCTTGCTTGGCCAGATCGCCCTTGAGGCCGAGCGCATTGGCTAGCGCCCGACCATGGGTCGGAAACACGCCGGTCGCCGGATCGATGGTGAAGCTGTGGATCTTCTCCGGGGTCGAATGGGCGACCTCTTCGATGTCCATGCCGCCCTCAGTCGAAGCCACGACGGAGACGCGCGACGTCACGCGATCCACCAACAACGACAGGTAAAGCTCGCGGCGGATATCCGCGCCCTCTTCGATGTAGAGGCGGTTGACCTGCTTGCCCTTGGGGCCGGTCTGATGGGTCACCAGAACGCGCCCGAGCATTTCCTCGGCGTTCTTCTTGACCTCGTCAGGCGACTTGACCACGCGGACGCCGCCCTTGGCATCCGGGCCCAGCCCTTCAAAGCGGCCCTTGCCGCGCCCACCCGCATGGATCTGGGATTTTACCACCCAAACCTTGGTGTTTTTCAATTCCTTGGCGGCCTTGTGGGCGTCCTTGGCCGTAAAAGCGGCAAAGCCGCGTGGTACGGCAACACCGAACTCTTTGAGAACGGCTTTAGCTTGATGCTCGTGAATGTTCATGAAACCGGTCGCGGGTGCGTTGAACAGGTTTGGCATCCGGCGCCAAACCTTTGATCGGAGCCAGTTTATAAAGAGGGTAAAGCCGGGGCGCAACCGCCTGTTTGCGCCTTTTGCTGTTACGGATCAGATTTTCCAGAATGTGGGATAAAAGCCCAGCGCTTGGCAGCGCTCAGCCCACCCAATCGCGCTTCAACCGGCGCGACGCCAGGAAGAAAAACCCGGCGGACAGGGCATAAAACACAAGGCCGAACAGGATCGACATCTTCAGGGCTTCATCGC
>DAITMY010000285.1:0-2941 GCA_036834925.1 Asticcacaulis sp. | reverse complement strand
GGCGGCCAGTTCGGCAATCTCCACCCCCACGCCGTCGCCGCGCGGATAGCGGAAAGCGCTGGGCCGGTCATCCAGGGCGCGGGCGGTGGCGATCATCGCCGCCAATTCCGCCTCGTCGGCGGCAGCCATCACCACCATATGCGGCAAGGCCCCCATGAAGCCGACATCAAAGCTGCCGGCATGGGTCGGACCATCGGCCCCGACCAGACCCGCCCGGTCAATGGCAAAGCGTACAGGCAGCTTCTGGATCGCCACATCGTGGACGACCTGGTCGTAGCCGCGCTGAAGGAAGGTCGAATAGATCGCGCAGAACGGCACCATGCCATCGGCCGCCAGACCGCCGGCGAAGGTCACGGCATGCTGTTCGGCGATGCCGACATCGAACACCCGCTCGGGGAAGGCCTGGCCGAACAGGTCAAGACCCGTGCCCGAGGGCATGGCCGCCGTAATACCAACGATGCGGGGATCGAGCTTGGCGTGCTTGATCAGCTCTTGGGCAAACACCTTGGTATAGCTGGGCGCATTGGAGCGGGCCTTGGCTTGCTGGCCCGTGATGACATCGAACTTGGCTACGCCATGGTACTTGTCGGCAGCGTTTTCCGCCGGGGCATAGCCCTTGCCCTTTTGGGTAACCACATGCACCAGCACCGGGCGGTCCGAGATGCTGGCGGCATTTTTCAGCACCGGCACCAGATGCTCAAGGTTATGGCCGTCGATCGGACCGACGTAATAGAACCCCATTTCCTCGAACAGGGTGCCGCCGGTGGCCATGCCCCGGGCATATTCCTCAGCCTTGCGCGCGGCATTGAAAAAGGGGCGTGGCAAGTGCTCGGCGACTTGCTTGCCGAAACGGCGGATCGACCGATAGGCGCCGCCGGACACCAGCTTAGCCAGATAGGCGCTCATGCCCCCCACGGGCGGCGCAATCGACATGTCGTTGTCATTGAGCACCACCATCAACTGGGTGGTGCTTTCGGCGGCATTGTTCATGGCCTCATAGGCCATGCCCGCGCTCATCGAGCCGTCGCCGATGACGGCCACGACCTTGTTGGTGTCGCCCTTCTGGTCGCGGGCCACGGCAAAGCCCAACGCGGCTGAAATCGAGGTCGAGGCATGGGCCGCACCAAACGGATCGTATTCGCTCTCGGCGCGCTTGGTAAAGCCGGACAGCCCCCCGCCCTGGCGCAAGGTGCGGATCCGGTCGCGGCGACCGGTCAGGATCTTATGCGGATAGCATTGGTGCCCCACATCCCAGATCAAGATGTCTTTGGGCGTCTCAAACACATGATGCAGGGCGACGGTCAGCTCGACCACGCCCAGCGCAGAGCCCAGATGCCCGCCCGTGGTCGAAACCGCGTCAATCGTCTCAGCCCGCACATCATCCGCCAGCTGGCGCAGCCGGGACAGATCAAAATCCCGGCTATCGGCGGGAACGCGAACAGTATCCAGTACGGGGGTCACCGGGGGCATGAGCACTCTTGGGGTCAGACGTTAGTCGGTCGTCATTATTGTACGTTGTCTGGAGACCGCATAGAACGCGGTTTTCAGACGATCAGGCGCGGCGCTTTAGCACATAATCGACGCCGTCACGCAGATTATCCGCCGCTGGGCCAAACAGATCGAGCCTTGAGCGCGCTTGGTCAGACAGGATTTTCACCCGTTCGCGGGCCTGTTCAAGGCCCAGAAGCGTGACAAAATTGGTCTTGCCCATGGCCGCATCCTTGCCACTGGCGGCCTTGCCCAGAAGATCTTCGTCGCCTTCGGCATCAAGAAGGTCATCGACAATCTGATAGGCGAGGCCCAGGTCCTGAGCAAAGTGTGTCAGGGCCGAACGCGCCGCTTCGTCCGCGCGCGCAATAATCAGTGGGATTTCAAAGGCATAGACAATCAACGCCCCGGTCTTGAGCCGCTGCATCCGCGCCACGCCACCCAGATCGTCGCGCAAGCCCAACATGTCAATCATCTGACCGGCGGCCATACCGCGCGCGCCTGAGGCGTGGGCCAGACGGGCAATCAACGTGCAGCGGATTTCCGGATCCTCATGGGTGTCCGGATCGGCCAGGATCTCAAAGGCCGTGGTCTGGAGCGCATCCCCCACCAGCACGGCGGTCGCCTCGTCATAGGCCTTGTGCACCGTCGGACGCCCGCGCCGCAGATCATCATCATCCATGCACGGCAGATCATCGTGAACCAGCGAATAGGCATGGATACATTCAAGGGCACAGGCCGCCCGCAAGACCGCCCGCACATCCAGCTCGAACAGGCGCGAGGCTTCGAGCGCGAAGAACGGCCGCAAGCGTTTCCCCGGCCCGAGCGCCGCATAGCGCATGGCCTCGGTCAGGCGTTGTTCCAGCCCTTCGCCGCGTGGCAATAGCTCGTCGAGCGCCACCGTGACCAGATCGGCGCACTTGGCCACACGGGTCGACAAATCCGCTCGGGCAAGATCGTCCAGCAAACGGTTCAAAACAGTCGCCCTCCGTTCGGCACAGACCGGTCCACAGTCACCAACACCACCCGGCCTTCGGGATCAGGAAAGCCCAGGCACAGGACCTCACTCATGAACGGGCCGATCTGGCGCGGGGCAAAATTGATCACTGCCGCCACCTTGCGCCCAACCAGTTCACCCGGTGTGTAATGGTGGGTAATCTGGGCCGAGGATCGCCGAATTCCGATGTCGGGACCAAAGTCCAAAGTCAGCTTATAGGCCGGTTTTCGCGCCTCGGGAAAGGGCTCAGCCTTGAGGACCGTCCCGACCCGGATATCCACCTTTTCAAAATCGGAAAAGGGAATGGTGTCAGGCATCAGTCAAACACCGCCGCTTCGGCCCCTTGAACCTCGCCCCGGTTCGAGACCACCAGCTTTTCGACTCGCAAACGCGCCGCTTCGAGACGGGCTTCGCAGTGGGCCTTGAGCAAGGCCCCGCGCTCATAAAGGCTAATGG
>DAITMY010000284.1:0-2949 GCA_036834925.1 Asticcacaulis sp. | reverse complement strand
GGTCCTCCCGGCGACAGAAAAACTGTTACCCATCTATCCGGTCCAGACCGTTACCCCTCTATCCGGTTCGGACACACTGTCTCCTCCTCCCTGCTTTGCGGGGAGGTGGCCTGAAAGGCCGGAGGGGTGTCTTTCCTTAAGCCGCCCCTAGGTCTCGTCATCCTCGGGCGCAGACCCGAGGATCGATGCTTCCGTCATAGTTGGCCCTAGACACGTCAGCGTCACTGAGCACCCGGATCAAACGCCACGCCAAACCGCTCAGCGAGCGTATGCAGCCGGGTGTCCAGGGTCCACAGGACGGCTCCGGGGGTGATCAGCGTAGAGGATAGCAAAAGCATATCCACCAGACCACAGCCCGTCCCGAAAAGGCCTTCGCGCTCAATGAAGGCCATGACCTCCGCCAGACTGGCCTGCTGGACCTGATGCAGGCCTTGTAAATCCGCAAGGGTTTGCGATCGGTTGGGCGGCGTCCCGCAGGCGATCTCACCGATTATCAGGGGATGGGTCATGACGCGGTCTTGCACCAGCCACCCCACCAAGACCGGATCGCTACGACGAAAATGACCAACCCATACGGATGTATCCACGAGGATACCCTGCAAGGTCACGCCTCCTTAGACCGGCGAGGGATCTCCGCCATATCCGGCTGGCCGGAACCGAGGGCCGCCAGCCGTTTGGCGGCTTGGACCCGGATAAAGGTCTTGATCGCTTCCCGGAACAGATCCGACTTATCCATGGCCGGATCTGCGACCTCCAGAGCCCGCGCATAGAGCGCGTCATCAATCGTCACCGTGGTTCTCATCTGCATCACCGCCATCTCAATTGATGCAAAGTCGCATCAAGTCAGATGACACGCAAGACCTTTGCCCCCTATAACCGCGTCCGCGTCCAGTTGAGGGGGCCGGGGTCGCGCTGGAGCTGTTGGCCCAGCACCGCCGGGGTCGCGTCCGAGGCATCGTTGGTGCGGGCGGCAATGCGGGCGGCCAGATCTTCGGGCGGGGCTTCCATCCATAGGCCAGTAAAGGGTACGCCCTGCGCCTGAGCCAAGGCCTCGGCGGCGGCGCGCTCCTCAGGGCGCAGGAACACGGCATCGAGCACCACACTGTGTCCGGCCTTGAGGACCTGTGCGGCTGTCTCGATCAGGCTGGCATAGACCCGCGCGCCAAAATCCGGGGTATAGGCCGCAGGCGGCAAGGGCACCAGGGGATCCACACCCCACAGGCGCTTACGCAGCTCGTCGGTCCGCAGCACCACCGCCCCCGGCAGTGGGCTCAGCGCCGGAGCGCGGCGGCGCGCCTCGGTCGATTTGCCTGAGCCCGACAGGCCGCCAATGGCGATCAGCGTCGGCGTGCCCCCCTCCAGCAGCGCGCGCCCAAAATCCAGATACTGGCCCGCCAGGGCAAGGTCCCCTGCATGGGCGCTGACGTGGCAACGCACCCCGGCCCGCACCGCCATATAGAGCGGCAACAGCGCCAGCCCGTCCCACAGGGCCGCATCAAAGCTGCGCGCGGCCTCGTCGAGATAGGCGCTCATCACCCGGTTGGCCGCAGGCGCATGGCCCCGGAAGCTGAGGTCCATCAGCACAAAGGCCAGGTCATAAAGACAGTCGATCTGGCTGAGGGTGTCGTTGAACTCGATACAGTCAAATAGCACCGGCCGACCGTCCTCTAGGAACACATTGCCGAGGTGCAGATCCCCGTGACAGCGCCGGGCAAAGCCCGCCGCTTGCCGCGCCTGCATCAGGGGGGCCATGGCCTCGATCAGGGCTTCGGTGCGGGCGACCAGATCCTCGACCGCCGCCGCCCCCAAGGCCGCCGCAAAGTGGCGGATGTGTCCCGCGTTGGAGCCCGCCACATAGTCCATATTGGCGCGCCCTCCCCCATCCGGGGTGATCCGGGCGCGGGCATGAAAGCAGGCGATTTCCCGGCCTAGCCGCTCGGCCAGATCCGGTCCCACCTGGGCGGGGTCCGCGCTCAGCACCGCCCCGTCGTCAAAGCGGCGCATCACCAGCACCGGCTCGTCGGCCACATGCTCAATCCGCTGATAGATATGGGGGGCCGTCTCCTGATTGAACAAGAGCTCGCGTTCGAGCGCCCACTGGCGCTTGTCGCGGGTGCTGTAATCGAGAAAGCCAAAATCGACCGGCTTCTTCAGCTTGCGCGCCTCGTCGCCCTTCAGAAAGATGGTGGCGCAAGAGGTCTCGATCACGCGTTCGGCCTCGCGGCCCAGTTCGGCCCGGGCCGCGGCGTTGGACGGTTGGGTCATCAAAACAGTCCGAAATCAAGGATAAAGGCGGGTGCGCGTCCAGGGCTGGTCCGGAGCTTCGCGGCGGAACACCAACCGGTCATGTAGTCGGAACGGCCGGTCGCGCCAGAATTCCAACGCCAGCGGCACGATACGGAACCCGCTCCAGTGCGGCGGACGCGGCACCTTGCCGAGACCAAACTTAAGGCCGTATTCGGCTACGCGCTTTTCCAAGCTGAAGCGGCCTTCGAGCGGGCGCGACTGGTCCGAGGCCCAGGCCCCGATCTGGCTGTCGCGGGCGCGGCTGGCGAAATAGGCATCGGCCTCGTCGGCGCTGACCGGCTCAACCAGTCCCCTCACCCGCACCTGACGCCGCAGGGACTTCCAGTGGAACAGCAAGGCCGCCTTGGCATGGCCCTGCAACTGCTCGCCCTTGGCGCTCTGGGTGTTGGTGTAAAAGACAAATCCGCGCGCATCGAGATCCTTGAGCAGCACCATGCGCGAGTCCGGCAAACCGTCCGCATCGACCGTCGAGACCGCCATGGCATTGGGGTCGTTCGGCTCACGCGCGCGCGCGGCCTTCAGCCACTCGGCAAACAGACCAAAGGGCTCATCGCGGTCAAACACGCTCTCGTCGGCATTGTCCGCATGGGCGGTGGCATACTCGTCCGACGACGGGCTGGGCGGGATCAGCGCCGTATCTGG
>DAITMY010000283.1:0-2952 GCA_036834925.1 Asticcacaulis sp. | reverse complement strand
ACCCGTGGAAGTTCGAGTCTTCTCGACCGCACCATTCTCTCCTTGCTTAAGCGGCATGTCGAGCGGAGCCCACCGGGCTTTTCCCCCTCCATCCTCCGAACCCGGCCCATCAGCGCCTAAAGGGGCTTGAGAATCACGCTTTAGCAGCGCATGCCTTTTTTGACGGGCGACACAGGAGGGCAGGGTATGAGCGCGAACGAGACCCCCAATCTCTCCCCGCGACCAGAGGCCGATCTGGTCTTAAGCGCGCGGCCGGATGAAGCCCGGCTCGATACGCCCGAGGCGATCGAGGATTTCGCCCTTCAGGACGACTATGCCCTGAACCCCGAATATATCGAGCTGGTGGTGGATGCGGCAGACCGGGGCGATGGCCTGCGCCTGCGTGAGTTGTTGGATGCGTTGCATCCGGCGGACGTGGCCGACCTGATGGGGTTTTTGTCTGCCGATTACCGCGAGCAGGTGATCCCTTGGATCCCCGCCGATGCTCTGGCGGAAATCCTGCCGGAACTCGATGACGCCATCCGCGAGGAGGTGGTCGGACAGGTCGCGCCCGATGCCTTGGCCGAGGTGCTACAAGAGCTCGATTCCGACGATGCGGCGGCGGTTCTGGGAGACCTTGAAGAGGATCAAAAGGCCCGGGTGCTGGCACACATGCCGGAATCTGAGCGGGCAGCGATCCAGACCACCCTGGCCTATGAGGAAGAGACTGCCGGCCGCCTGATGCAGCGCGAAGTGGTGGCCGCGCCGCAATTCTGGACCGTCGGTCAGGTGATCGACCACATGCGCGATCAGGCCGAGGATTTGCCTGAGTTGTTCTTTGACATCTATGTGATCGATCCGATGTTCCGTCCGGTGGGGGCGGTGGCCGTCAGCCAGGTGCTACGCACTCGGCGCGATGTGCCGCTCAGTGACCTGATGGAGCCGGTGACCGAAGTGGGGGTCCATAGCGATCAGGAAGAAGTCGCCTATATCTTTGAAAAATATCACATGATCTCTGTGCCCGTCGTTGACGCGGGCGGACGGCTTGTGGGTCAGATCACGGTCGATGACATCGTTAACATCATCCAGGCCGAAAACCGCGAGGATATCCTCGCGCTCGCCGGGGTGTCCGACGAGGGGCGGGACTCGACCACGCTGGATGTGATGCGCTCGCGCCTGCCCTGGCTCGGGGTCAATTTGATCACGGCCTTGCTGGCCTCAACGGTTATCGCGCTGTTTCAAAATGAGATTTCCCAACTTGTGGCGCTGGCGGTGCTGATGCCGATCGTGGCGTCCATGGGGGGCAATGCGGGCACTCAGGCCTTGACCGTCTCGGTGCGCTCGCTGGCGACGCGCGAGCTGACAGCGGCCAATGCGCTGCGCACGGTTTGGCGTGAAATCCGCGTCGGGTTGCTGAACGGGGCCGTGTTTGCGCTGCTCCTGTCTTTGGTCACGTATTTTTGGTTCAAAAGTGCCGGTTTGGCGCTTGTGATTGCGGCGGCGGTGCTTCTAAACTTGACGGCAGCGGCGCTGGCCGGAACGCTGGTTCCGCTAGGGTTATCGCGGGTGGGGCGGGATCCGGCGGTGTCATCGCCGGTATTTGTGACGACCGTCACAGATGTGGTGGGATTTTTCACTTTTCTTGGCCTAGCTGCCTTAATCCTGATGTAAAAGGTTAACGGTCCGTATCTTGCTTGGACTGGTCGGGGCGATTATTCCCGTATCGAATTGGGTCAGGGTTTGCGATGCGTGCGCGTCAGAAAGTTTCCCGAGCAGGGATCGAGCTGATCAAGAGCTTTGAGGGCCTGCGGTCTGTGGCAGAAAAGTTGCCCGATGGCCGCTGGACGGTGGGCTATGGCCATACCTTCTCCGCTCGTGAAGGGGCGAGAGTCACGGCCGAAGATGCCGATGCGTTGCTTCGTTATGATCTTATGCCGGTATCGGAATGTCTGAATGCGGACGTGCTTGTGCGTCTGACCCAGAACCAGTTCGATGCCCTCGCGTCGTTCTGTTTCAATATCGGCGTTGAGGCGTTTCGCGGTTCGGATGTCTTCAAATGCCTGAATGAGGGCCGTACGACCGATGCGGCCCTGGCCATGGATGCCTGGCACAGCGCGGAATTTGACGGACAGACCTATGTTTTGGCACCGCTAATTCGTCGCCGGGCCGCTGAAAAGGCGCTGTTCCTGACGCCGGAACAGGATGAGGTCCCGACCTCAAGCCCGATGATCAAGCCTGTGGTCAATGCGGCCCCCCAAGGGACGACGCAGGCCGTGTCCGCTGCGCCAGTTGCAGCGCCCAAGCCCGCTCAGACGACACCTGTTGTCGTGCCTCAGGTTCAGGCTCCAATTCAGGCCTCAATTCAGGCTCCAATTCAGGCCCCGGCACCAAGCCGTCCTGAAGTCATAAGACTGACGGATCCGGTTGCGGCTCCGGCTCCCGCTCCCGCTCCCGCTCCCGCTGCACCCCAAGTGCCACAGGCCCCCGAAGCGCTGCGTCCGACCGGCCTTTCGCCTGTGCCGCCGCTGGCGCGCAGTGCGTTTGCCGATCAGGCTCCGGCTCCAATGCCGACTCCGTCGCAAACGAAGCCGCAGGCAACATCCGTCACGGCTGCCCCGACATCTGCCGCCCATGCTGAGCTCGTTGCGACCAAAGGGCCGGATGTCGTCGCCATGACCGGATCGGCAGATCGTATTCTGGCCACAACACCGGTTCCGCCGCCGACTGAGATTAAAGCCGATAAAGCGCCCGCCTTGCAGCCGGCCCCCCCTTCGGTTCAGCCTCAAGCTCAGCCGTCATCGCAACCATCGGCACCGGCGCGCGATGCCGCAGCGTCGATGATGATGTCGTTTTATTCGCCCTATGCCGGGATGGGCTCGAAATTGTCAGCACTTGGGACGCCCCCCGCACAAGCGAACGCGTCACAAGCAACAACGGAAAAGCCGCAGCCGCAACCCGCTTCCCCCGTTACAG
>DAITMY010000282.1:0-2952 GCA_036834925.1 Asticcacaulis sp. | reverse complement strand
GCCCCTATTGCGGCAGCCTGTTCTGGATCGGCGATGACGGAGCGATGGATTCAAGCGTGCTGATCCGCACCTTGGCCCTGACCCGCACCGAAGCAGGCTATCGCTTTCGCGCGGCGGCGGGGGCCGGGATTGTGGCCGATAGCCGTCCCGAGGCGGAATGCGCCGAGACCCATACCAAAATCAGCCGCATCCGGGCGGCATTGATCCCCGCTGAGGACCAACCATGAGCCAAGAGCCCGTCGCCATCCCGCTCGATGATCGCGGGGCCTGCTTAGGAGACGGTCTGTTTGAGACCCTGTTGGTTACTGAAGGCCGTCTTCATGCCGAAGCCGCGCACTGGGCCCGGCTGGCTGAAGGGGCGCGGATCTTAGGCCTGCCGGAACCAGACCCAAGGGATCTGCATGCCGCCTGTGCGCCGCTGATCCCGCCCGAAGGCCACCATGCCCTTCGGCTCAGCTATTCGGCCGGATCTGGCGGACGCGGCCTTGCACGGCCCGATCCCATAAGGCCCCGGATATGGATCACCGTGGCCCCTGCCCCGCCCTGGCAAAGTCTGGCCCGGGTGATGGTGGCCCGCACGGTTCGCCGCAATGACCAAAGCCCGCTCAGCCGCCTCAAGAGCCTGAACTATGGCGACAACCTGCTGGCCCGCCGCGAGGCCGAAGCCGCCCGGGCCGATGAAGCGCTGATGCTGAATACACGGGGCCATCTGGCCTGCGGCAGCGTCAGCACCCTTTTCTGGATGACCCGCGAGACCCTGCTGACCCCAGCCCTGTCGTGTGGGGCATTAGCGGGGGTTTACCGTGCCTGTGTGCTACAAGCCGCCTTGGAACTGGGACTTCACGTCTGTGAGGTATCAGAAGGGCCAGAAGCGCTCGATCAGGCCGACGCCCTGATGATCAGCAATAGCCTGACGGGCCTTCGCCCCGTCACCCGATATGAAGACCGCGATTTACCGGCCAATAAAGCCTTTGACGCCCTACAAACCCGGGCCCGCCTTATTTACGGGTGACCTCAGCGGCATTACGGGGGCGGATCATCGCATTGGACGTCATAGTTACCTTGCTTTTGAACAGTTCCCCAACAGGAGATTTATAGTCAAAGCTCGTTTCGGTATAGATGACGCTTTCGCCGGACTTGAGAAAGTCCGCCGGGATTTCCTTGGTAATCGTGCTGCCAACCGTTCGTCCGGTCGTATTATGCCCTGAACTCCAGACGACCTTCATAACGCCCTTGTCGTCTTCTTTGATACTGCTGACGACGGCCCTGAAATCAGCCCCCTGTCCATGGGGATAAAGAAGGGCCGGGCCGATCTTGAAAATATTGTTCATGTCGGCAGTCGTCAGGCTGTCTTTCTGAGCCGTGACATCGGCCATCGCCGACGCCGTATGGGTCGCGCGCTTCTTCATCATCATCGCACCGCCGGTCTCAGCCAGCATCAGATAAGCGGCGATCAGCACCGGAGCGATAAAGGCAAACTCAACCGCCGCTCCGCCCGAACAATCGCGAAACCCGTGCCTAATTGTCGCGAACGGCAATCGCGCGGTAATCGACATCAGAATTGCTCATTTTTAAACGTTGTTTTAGCGGATAAAACAGACTTTCCATTGTCTAGAGTGTGGAAAATCGGCTTCATCATCGGAAACAATAAGGTCCACTGCATATAGGCCCGGACCATCTGAATTTCCCCGCCGTTCCCAATTTTGGATTGCACTTGACTGCTGTCAAATGCCCCACTTTTAATCGGATCTGCAGTCGGAATATTGGAATAATCACTGAGAACCCGCACATCGACCACAAGGGTGCTAGTGCAGTCGGTCGCAAAAAAAGTCATACCCTTGCAGATTTCGGCCTTGATCTTGTCTGGCGTTGCAGACGCAGCCGGAAATTGCCCCGTACGCACCAGGCGCGAAAAACGATCCGTTGCCCCTTCCAACGTGATCCCGGCCAGCACAATCAGCGCCAGCTCCATCACCCCGAACAACAAAAACAGAAATGGCGCGACCACCAAGGCAAATTCAACAGCCCCGGCCCCGCTGTCATTTTTAAGCGCGCGCAACAGCCCCAGACGGCCAAAACGGCGCGCGCCTCGGATCTGCAAGCGATAGAGGACATGGGACAGACTTCGGATCATGACCAGAGCTTAAACGAAAAGGCTCAACAGGTGCTTAAGCGATAGGATTAATTGACTACACGCCCGAACGTCGCCGTTACGGCATGGTCGGCGCCTGGGGCATCGGCGGAGGCAAAGTCCCCGAGTTGGACGAACCCGACGCATTCGGACCCGTCGGCGTCATCGGCGTACACCCACCCCCGCACTGCATATCTGTGCGCGTGCGGCCGCGATAGACGCTCACCACACCAGCGCTCCTGGCCGGGCTGACGGCGACAAGCCCTTCCCAAACCGCACGACCATTGGCGTCAAGGACGCTGATAGTGGTGCTGCCGAGGCCGCGCCCCATAACATAGACTGTCCGGGCATCGATAACGGTCACATCGGCAATCGCCGGATTGCCGACAATGACCGAAGCCGCCGCGCCACGCAGGGCAAGACGGGTCGAATGATTGACCTCAACCGTCACAGAAGGACGCGCTACGGCGGCCTGCGGAACGGCAAGGGCCGTCACTGCGACGCTCATCGCCAAACCTGCCATGGCAAATCCGCGTCCGACGGCCTTGATCATTCGAGTGCAACCCGGAAACACCCGGCTCATTGTGCGTTGAAATAGACCTGAGACCATGGTCGTCACCCTTGTATTAATCAGGGCTCCATCCTCTGCGGGAACGGTTTCAAAAGTCTGAACGGGCTTTAACCGTATTGATCACCACCCCAGCCTTTAGCGCAAGCACAATGATTGCAAAATAATCACGATAGATTTTCACCCCTTAAAAGGATAAAATAAATTAACCATAACAACAATTAACCACTAACAAATATTAACTATAGAATAT
>DAITMY010000281.1:0-2981 GCA_036834925.1 Asticcacaulis sp. | reverse complement strand
ATACTGCCCCCCGCCCTTGCCCGCGTCCCACCCCGACCGTAAAGACAGAGCATGATCGCTGTATTTGCCAATCCTGACCGCTTCATGCGCTTTACGCGCCGGATTGTGCCGGTCACGGCCGGACTGACCGCCGTCCTGATGCTGGCCGGTCTGTGGCTGAGCTTTACCTCGCCCGAAGACTACCAACAGGGCGATACGGTCCGGATCATGTACATCCATGTCCCTGCTGCATGGATGGCGCTGGCGGCCTATCTAGCGCTCGGCGTGTCGAGCTTTTTCGGCCTTGTTTTCCGCCATTCCCTCGCCGATGTCGCCGCCCGCGCCGCAGCACCGCTCGGGGCCGCCTTTACCTTTCTGGCGCTCATCACCGGCTCGCTCTGGGGCAAGCCGATGTGGGGCACCTGGTGGGAATGGGATGCGCGCCTGACCTCAGTGCTGGTCCTGTTCCTGTTCTACCTCGGCTATATGGCGCTCTATGCCGCCCTTGATGATGAACAAAAAGCCGCCCGCGCGGCGGCTGTGCTGGCACTGGTCGGGCTGATCAACCTGCCGATCATCAAGTTTTCTGTCGACTGGTGGAACACGCTACACCAACCGGCCAGCCTGCTGCGCGCCGAAGGACCAGCCATCCATGGCGATATGCTCTGGGCGCTCTTGGTCATGGGCTTGGCCTATAAGATGCTGTTCTTATGCCTGTGGCTGATCCGGATCCGGTCCGCCGTTGTCAACCGCCAGGCCCAGGCCTTGGCCCTGCGTCAATCCCGGGAGGCCTGATCATGCTTGACCTCGATATGGGCAAATATGGCTTTTACGTTTGGGGGTCGTACCTTGTGACCGCTCTGGTGCTGGGCTTAGCTGTGGTCCTGACCTGGGCAGAAGCGCGCAAGGCCCGCACCCGGCTCGCCCGCCTGCAACAGGTCGCCCAAGACTCCGCCAAATCCGAAGGCCAAGCATGACCCTCAAGCGCCTGATGCCCTTTTTGCCTTTGGTGGTGCTTCTGGCGCTCGCGCTCGTATTTGCCCTGTTCAGCCTGCATCGCGACCCCAATATCAAACCCGATGCCCTCGTCGGTCAGCCTATGCCCACCACAGCGGTCACAGACCCTTTAAGCGGCCCGGTTCCGCTTAACGCGGCCATCAAAGGGCCGGTGATCGTCAATGTATTCGCCAGCTGGTGCACCCCATGCCGCGCCGAACATCCGGAACTAAAAGCGCTGCAAGCTGCGGGCATCCCCCTCGCGGGCATTGCCTATAAGGACAAACCGGCTGATACCGCCGCCTTTCTGACGGAACTGGGCAATCCGTTCGGGGTTTTGGTGTTTGACCTAGAGGGCCGCGCGGGGATCGATCTGGGCATTTCCGGTGTCCCCGAGACCTATGTCGTCGATGCACGGGGTGTGATCGTGGCCAAGCACACCGGGCCGATTACCGCGCCTGACCGCGAACGGCTCCTCAGCGTCTGGGCTGGTTTGAAAGGGTCTTAACGGCTTTTTAAGGGTTTTCGTTAACCTTTTACCGGTGACTCAATCGATCCGCCCCGGACTGTCGGCCAACCCGGCCCCGCTCTCGCCCCTGGCTCAGGCCCGGCTGCGCGCTGCGGCCATGCGGGCAGAGGCCCAAGCCACAGTGGCCCCGCAAACGGCCGCGTCCACCCCAAACCAGACCCCGTCTGCACCGGATCTGTTCCAGTCGGCCCTCAGCCGCGCCCGCGCGATCCTGGAAACCGGCGCTCAGCCGGTCACCGCCGCTGCACAGCCGACCTCACTGGCAGCGCCAAGAGCGGTCCCTGCGCCGATCGCAACCGTGCCTGTGAATACTCCAGCTTCGGAAATAGACAAACCCCAGCGGATGCTCCGGCCGGGGTCTGTGCTCAATATCGTCGTATAAAGCTCAGGCTCAGGCCGCGACCTTGGCCTCGTCCTTGTCGGCCTTCTTGTCTTTCTTCTTTTTCTTTTTATCGGCCTTATCGGCTTTTTCTGCCTTCTCGGCCTTTTTCTTCTTTTTGCCACCGAGATCGTCGGCGCTCAGATCCCCGCTCCGCAGAGCTTCACCTGTGCGCGCTACATCCCGCAGCAAGGTCAGGAAGGTCTCGCGCTTGGAGCCAGACAACAAAGCCAGGATACGGGCATCCGCCGCCTCGACGCGGGGGGTGGCGGCCTCAAGCTCGGCCCGGCCCGACACCGTCAGGGTCACCGTATTGGCCCGGGCATCGGTGGCCGAGCGTTCGCGGGCCAACAGGCCCTTGGTGATCATGCGCGCAACCATATCCGCAAGGGTCGAACGGTCGATCCCCGTGGCCTTGACCAGGTCGGTCTGGGTCAAGCCCTCATTGCGGGCCACAGCGGTTAGAACCGCAAATTGCCGCTGGGTCGGGGCATTGGCGCCCAGTTCCTCTGCATAGATATCTAGAGCAACCTGAAGTACCCGATGCAGAAGATGGCTGGGCGACTGATCCAGCGGCCCCTGATCTTCATGCAGCTTCTTCGACTTCGACATAGTGTACCCCCGACCTGACGAATCTTCAGCGACGGATTGATAGCAGCGAAAGACGTCGGTTTAACGACAACGCTCCGTGAACAGACGCTAAGTGATCCGGATACGCCCGTCAAAGACTAATGCGGCAAAATCTCCCATCAGGACGGGGCGTTTTCTTGCGCCGCGCCCTCTTCGGGTTCCGGGTTTGCCTGACGATAAGCCTCGATCGCCTTCATCACAAACGGCGTGTGTAGCAAGGCAAACACCACACCCACCACCGGCAAGGTGGTGCGGAACGACACCCAGAACGCCTCAGTTTGGGTGCGCCAGATCACTTCGTTGACAATCGCCACCGTGACAAAAAACAGTCCGTACCGTAGGCTGATGGTCCGCCAGTCCTTGTCCAGCATGGTCAAAAAATCGCCAATCAGCATCTTCAGCGGCAGTTTGTTCAGCATCAAGCCGATCAACAGCACAGAGGCCAGCAAGCTGTTCATGATCGTGACC
>DAITMY010000280.1:0-2984 GCA_036834925.1 Asticcacaulis sp. | reverse complement strand
TCCGAAAACGGTTTGGCCTATCTGACCGCCTCCGCCGCACGAGAGTGCTGCGGACGCCGGACCTGCTGGGGAATGGTGTAATGGTAACACTCCGGTTTTTGGTACCGTCATTCTAGGTTCGAGTCCTAGTTCCCCAGCCACTCTATTACTCCTAGTTTTTGCTGTGGTGGGGCGTGTCCTTGCTGGTTCATTCCTAATCGGTGGACTTTTCAATAAATACGCCAATGATTAGGGCTGTGACGCAGATATAGCCCCAGATATTGTTAGCTGCAAAATAAGCTAATTCTGGTATTGGAATATACAATATTGGAATTAAGTGTGACACTACGCCGCTAAGAATCGAGGCGCATGATACTAGGGGCCAATATTTTTTCGATTTAAGGGCATTTAAAAGTACGTATGAAAATAGAATGCAATCAATTACAAGAAATTTTATAGAGTTCAATCTAAGCGGATGTTCGCCTTGAGATAAAGTTGTCGCAACAGCAGCAAATAAAAGTGAGAATGCGATTTTTTTGTCAATTTCATCGCCTCTAGAAAGGCTTACATAAATAGCAGTCAATGATAGTGTGTAGAATATTATAGTAGGCAAAAGATATAAGAATTGCATAGCTGGGCTCCTATTGGGAACCTTATCTGAAAACTGTTGGGCGCGTCAATTTATCATGACGCGCCCAGTTTATGCAATTTTTGTATTTTAATGCCAAACGTAGTTAAGCCACTTCGCTGATTTGACGAAGCTGGGCTTTGTCGGGGATTTTATAGTTGCCACCCAAGGCCACAGCGCCCAAGCCAATGTCCTGCTGTGCGATCGACAGCTCTTTATGGGCCGCAACGATGCTGCTGCGGGCTTCGGCGAGGGCCGTGAGGGTGGCGATGGTCTTTTCCAGCGCGCTCTGACCGATCAGGGCCGACAGATTGGCGTCTTGGCGAACGACCGGCATTTTGGCGGCCAGTTCAGCGGCCTTGGTCACGGCGGCGTCAATGGCGGTTTCGGTTTCAAACAAAAGGGCTGCGACCTGTTCGGCAGCCTGACGGCGAGCTTTAAGCATGGGGTATCCTCCAGCGGGGCGCACGCCTCCGCACAATGGGTTTCAGGGCAGGTGACTGACTGGGAACTTATTGAGCGTAGAGGTTGCTCAGGGCGACCATGCCCGAAAGCAGGCCGCCAAAGGCAATGGCCATCAGGATGCTGAGGCCTAAGATCACAGCGATCCGTTGCGGGATCGTCAGATTGTTTCGGGTTCGTCGACCAGGGTTTCCGGCGCGAAGGATTCGTCCATCAGCGTGTTGGTCACGCAGAGGATCTCCCTCAACACCATTTCTGATGGCTTGAACCGGGCTTGTTTGCGGATCCCGGAAATCAGGTGCGGGACCATGTAAGCCTTGTCCTTGGAGGTACACAGGCTCATGAGTTGCCGCTCCAGTTGTTCCCAGCTGAAGGCCGGGGCCGGAGTTTCCATCATGGACTGGCGGGTCCATGTGCGTTCGAAATGTTGGATGTCCGCTTGTAGCATCATAGCGTCCCGTATCACCCCTTTCACGCCTTCGGGTAATGTCATGGTCAGGTACTCCTTCAACAACGTCTTCATCAAAGCAGACGGTTTCCGGCGTATCGATCCCCATTGGCGGGGATCCCCAAGCGTTCGGGAGGGGATTGGGGAGGGGGGCGACGGCTTTAAACGGGGCGCCTTCCATCTCAAAAACTTTGCGCGCCGCAGTCCAGCGGTCAATGCCGCCCATGCGTTCGCGCACTTTTTTGATGTGGGTTTCGACCGTAGAGGGGCTGATGCCCAACTGAGCGGCGATTTGTTTGGAGTTCATATGGTTATAGACAAGCGCCAAGCATTGGCGCTCGCGGTCTGTCAGGGAGATGCCCCCAGTGGCAGGCTTCGCGGTGTCTTTTTCCATCGCTATGACGTTATCCCCATGACGGGCAGATCCTTGGTCCGAAAAGCTCGGACGCATGGGGGATCCCCAATCATTGATGACCCTCCCTAATCTGCGGATAGAACCGTTATCCGGCAACAGGAAAATACAGATACGCGACGGATTTCGTTAGGACTGGCGTGTTTACACCATAACGGCGACGCTCAAGCCTGAATGCAAAGGTTTGCACGTTCGGTTTGCGGTAAAATCTAGGCGTGAGCAGATTTTGCCTCTGGCATAGATTTTGTGGCGAATGATTGAGCGAAAGCAGAAAGAGGCTGTAACGTTGGGGCTTGCAAGCCAGTGGAACGCGTCCTGCCTCTCTCTGTTCGCCAGATTTTCACTCCGTCGATGGGATCGGTATAAACGCTTGCGCAACCGCATCGGACGCGCGCATCAGGTCCCTAACATTTGTCCCGCCCTTGTTCATCATCAAGGACACAACCATTTTGTATTGCGGAAAGACGACAAAGACTGAGCTGCTGCCGACGGCCGTGCCATTGTGATGAAAAGCGGTCGTGGTTAGGGTTCCATCATGGAGTTTCCACGGGCTGTTCCGCCATCCAAGGGCGTAGATCTCAGCTCCGTCCGCCTGGCGCCCTCCGTCCGGCACTGTCACCAGCGTGGTACGTGCTGCTTCAGAGAGTAGTCGATCATCCAGCATGGCCGCACCCAGTCGAACCATATCGGTCGGCGTCGATAGCATGCCGCCGGAAGGCCAGCGTATACTGTTGTCAACTGCGAAGGCGCGCTTGTAGCGCCCGCTTTCAACCTCATAAAGCCCGGCAAGCCCCTCTTCAGCGCCCGGAATGGAATCTAGACCGCTATGAACCATATCAAGGGGCGCAAAAACGGCGCGGTTCAGATAGTTGCCGAAAGTATCACCGCTGGCCTGCTCGATGGCTGGGCCCGTCAGGTTGTAACCGAGGCTGGTGTAGGCGAAGTTTGTGTCCGGTTGAAATAGCAGGGATCCATCTTTCACCAGCCGGACCGATTCACTGACATTGGCGAAAGACCGTGTATTTAAGTGTTCCCAGACGGGATAGCACAGACAG
>DAITMY010000279.1:0-3025 GCA_036834925.1 Asticcacaulis sp. | reverse complement strand
ATGGTGCGTTGTCTTGTATTATGTTCATGGTGCCCTCCATGATGCACATTAAAGTGCAAGATGCGGGGCGTCAAAAGTCAGAATATTAATTCGGGTTTAGGTTAGAGTTTTGGATTTCGCGAATAGTCGTTCCTCTGGTCAGACTAATCGCTTGTAATATTAGGAGTGCAGGGACTGCCAGCAGAACCTGGGCCAAAAGCATCAATAAGCTGTAAAAGCTGAAAACTAGAATATTGGTTAAATTCAAATCAAAGCCTTCAGACAGATGGACGCGTATATAGGCAATCAGGCTGCCCAAAAAGGCTAAAAGCACGACACAAAAGAGGCTGCTCATTAAGGCAGACACACGAGTTTTCGGGGGAAAAAGACACCAGAATGCCAGGGTGGCAATAAGCCAGCTTAGGGCTAGGCCGATCTGAGTGCGGGTTTCTTCAAGTGCTGTATCCAGATCATTTTGCACCAGCATGCGCGCCGCGATCCAAACAAGACAATGCAGACTAAGGCTCATGACCACAGCCGTCAGAGCCCAAGGTAGGGCCGGATCACGAAGGTGGAGGCGCGAGTCAGGCATTAGCGGGTCGGGACAGGTTTCTCGCCACGATAATCATAAAAACCCCGACCAGACTTTCGGCCCAACCAGCCGGCTTCGACATATTTGACCAACAATGGGCAAGGGCGGTACTTGGTGTCGGCAAGACCATCATGCAAGACATTCATAATGGCTAAGACGGTATCAAGTCCGATGAAGTCCGCCAATTCCAACGGCCCCATGGGATGATTGGCTCCCAGCTTTAAGGCTGTGTCAATGGCCTCGACCGTTCCGACGCCTTCGTAAAGTGTATAGATCGCTTCGTTGATCATGGGGATCAGCACGCGATTGACGATGAAGGCTGGAAAATCTTCGGCATTCGCGGTCGTCTTATCGAGGGACTTCGCGAAGGCAACCGCGATTTCGTAAGTTTCCGCTCCGGTGGCAATGCCACGGATGATTTCCACGAGTTTCATAACCGGCACAGGGTTCATAAAGTGCAGGCCAATAAATTTTTCGGGCCGGTCAGTTGCCGCTGCCAGTCGTGTAATAGAAATCGACGATGTATTGCTGGATAATAGGCATTCGGGCTTCAAGTGCGGTGTAACGGCGCGAAAAATGGATTTTTTTGTTTCTTCATTCTCGGTGGCCGCTTCAATAATCAGATCAGCCTTGCCAAGATCGTCTAGGCGAGGGGCAGTGTGAATTCGACTTAGGGCGTCTGCATGCGCGGATTCTGAAATTGTCCCCTTACTGACTTGGCGGCTCATATTTTTGTTGATGACGGAACGCGCGGCCACGAGGCGGCTTTCGTCTACGTCATTCAGCAAGACCGTATAACCGGCCAAGGCGCAGACATGACTGATTCCGGCGCCCATCTGGCCCGCGCCAATGATCCCGACCGTTGTGATGTTCAGCATGGTTGTCTACCCATCCCTGGAACGCGAGGCTTTCACGTAGCCTTGCTCGAGTCTCTGTTGCAGCGCAGCAGAGTTGCCCGGATATGGCAGGAGTGCAAGGGAAAATCAGCGCACGCTGAAGGCGGGCTATAATCCGTGCAAAGAAAAAGCCCCTCACACAGAGGGGCTATGGGTCGATCGCACTTAGAGTTTTGCTGAGCGTTAGGCGCAGTTTAGGCCCGGATGCGTTTCATGAAGGATTCAACTTCACTTCTCAGTCCTTTGGTTTGTAAATCAAGATCATTCGCGAGGGTGTTGACCGTTTCGGCAGACAGTCCGGTATTTCCAGCAATATCATGTACTATGCTAATGTTTCCAGTAAGCTTAACTGTTCCGTCTGACACATGTTGAATGTTCCGGGAAATGTCTTCTGTAGCGCTACTTTGTTGATTGACTGTGGCAGCAATAGCCGTTGTCGCAGAGTTTATCTGGTGAATGATTTCAGAAATGTCTTTCAAGGCGTGGACCGAGTCCGTTGTGGCACCTTGGATTTCTGAAATCTGGTGACTGATATCTGCAGTCGCCTTGGCCGTCTGCTGTGCCAGCATTTTGACTTCACTGGCGACGACGGCAAAGCCTTTGCCCGCTTCACCTGCGCGAGCCGATTCAATGGTTGCGTTCAGGGCGAGCAGATTGGTTTGGCTGGCAATGTTGTTGATAAGGCTGACAATTTCGCCAATCTGATTGGCGGCCTTGGCAAGGGCTTCCACCTTTTGCGATGTGGTCTCGGCGGCACTGACAGCTCGATTTGCGACGCCCAGCGAGTCGTTGACTTGTCGGTTGATCTCGTGAATTGAGCTCGACATTTCCTCAGTGGCCGCTGCCACAGCTCTCGCCGTTTCCGAGGTGCTTTCCGCTTCGCGATTGGCTTGCTCGGATTCTCGCACCGTTTCACGCGCCGCGCCTTGCATGGTCGTGGCGGCTGATTGCAGGTCGCGTGTCGCGGAGTTCAGATTATTGACGTAACCGCCGATCGATTGTTCAAAGGTTTGTGCTAAATCTTCCAAGATACGGTGTCGTTCACGGACGCCCGCTTCCAAATAAATCCCAATGACGACGTCCATATCCAACAAAGCGGCTTGTGTAACCGCGCGAACAAGATCCGCTCTATGCGTGGGATTTTTTAAATTCGCGTTTTTAGTATCGGCGATAATCGCTTGGGATAAATTCGAAAGCAGACGGTTATAGCCGCCAATATACCATTGTGTATTAAGCCCAAGGCGGTCATGTGTCTCGCCAACTTTTCGGGCCGCTTGAATGTAGATTTCGTCAAACTTGCCGTCGGTCAGCGTGTCCCAATGCCGGATTTGCATGGCTTTTGCGTGGGACATCATGGCTTCATTTTTGAAAAATTTTGCTGCGTCCGGCGTTCTCTGAACAGTTTTGTAAAAATCATCAAGAATAGGATCGAGTTTGTTTAATATAAACCGCTTATGGGTGCGCAAAGTTTTACCAGTTTGGGTATCTATTCCTGCAAAGGTCAAGTGACGTGACCCCCTGATTTTCCTCCACGAGTGATTAGAGTCTGGCCTGAAGG
>DAITMY010000278.1:0-3027 GCA_036834925.1 Asticcacaulis sp. | reverse complement strand
GCCGGGAAGCGGTGGAAAGCCGCCGCCGGGGCCAAGACGGTCAAGACCTACAAGATCTACCGTTACGATCCGGAAACCGGCCAGAATCCGCGCTGGGACACCTATGAGGTGGATCCGAGCCAGCATGGCCCGATGCTGCTGGATGCGCTGATCCACATCAAAAACACGATTGACCCGACCCTGACCTTCCGCCGCTCATGCCGCGAAGGGATCTGTGGCTCGTGCGCCATGAACATCGGCGGTCGCAACACTCTGGCTTGTACCAAGGGCTGGGAAGAGTTCAGCGGGACGATCACCATTGCCCCGCTGCCGCACATGCCGGTGGTCAAGGACTTGGTACCCGATCTGAATGGCTTCTATGCTCAATACCAGTCGATTGAGCCCTGGCTGCAATCGGACACTCCGGATCCGGAAAAAGAGCGCCTTCAGACCCCGAAAAACCGGGAAAAGCTGGATGGCCTCTATGAGTGCATCCTGTGCGCCTGTTGCTCGACCTCGTGCCCGAGCTACTGGTGGAACCAAGACAAATACCTTGGCCCGGCGGCCCTGCTGCAGGCCTATCGCTGGCTGGCCGATTCGCGTGATGAAAGCACCAATGCGCGTCTTGAGATGCTGGAAGATCCGTTCAAGCTCTATCGCTGCCACACGATCATGAACTGTGCTCAGGTCTGCCCCAAGGGCCTGAACCCAGCTAAGGCGATTGCCGAAATTAAGAAAATGATGGTCGCGCGCTAAGCCGCGTTGCCGTAAGGAACAATCCCCCGGAGGGTCCGCTCTCCGGGGGATTGGCCTATCTGAAGCCGCCCTTCCGGGGCCGGACGATCAGCGAGAACCGACACATGCCCAAGATCAGCTTTGTGGAACACACCGGCAAACGCCACGATGTCGAGGCCCGCGCGGGCCAGACCGTTATGGAAAGCGCGGTCAAGAACAACGTCCCTGGCATTGATGCCGACTGTGGCGGGGCCTGCGCCTGCGCCACCTGCCATGTCTATGTCGCTGAAGCCTGGTTTGAGAAAACCGGTCCAGCGTCCGTCATGGAAGAAAGCATGCTCGACTTTGCTCAAGACGTGCGCCCGACCTCGCGCCTATCCTGCCAAATCAAGATTACCGATGCCCTTGATGGGCTTGAAGTGCACCTGCCAGAACATCAGCACTAAGGCAGGCCAACAGGCAATCAGGCGGCGCTGACCGCCTCATAGCGCGGCAGGTGGACACTAAAGGTCGCGCCCTTGCCGGGCTCGCTTTCCAGCGCCACCCAGCCTCCGTGCAGCTCGACCAGAGCCTTAACAAGGGCGAGACCCAGGCCCGGTCCACCCCGCTCGCGCCCGACAAACCGGTCAAAGATGTGGGCTTGGACATGGAACGGGATGCCCCGTCCATGATCAGCCACATCGATCTTAAGTCCGGCGGGGCCCTTTTCCAGACGCACATCCACCGTCGTCCCCTCGGGGGCAGAGCGAAGCGCATTGTCAATCAAATGACTCACGATTTGGGCTAAGCGGCGCGAATCGGCCCGAACCAAAGCGGATCCCGCATCTTCAAGACCGGCCAAGGTCAAGCGGACCTTTCGTTTCGCGGCGGCGGCTTCCTGGGCCTTCACACTCGCCTCGACCAGCTCTCCGAGGGTCAGGGTTTCCATCGACAGGCCCATTTCCCCAGCATCGATCTGGGCCATATCCAGCACATCGTCGATAGAGCGCGCCAATTGGGTTGCCGCAGCCTGAATGGAGTCGAGATAGTCCCGCGCCTTGTCGGGCAAGGCCCCCTCGTTCATTTTCAGCATCTCAGCATAGCCGACGATCGTCGTCAGCGGGGTTCGCAGCTCATACGAAACATTACCAACAAAGTCGCGCTTCAGCCGCACGGACTCGCTCAAAGCGCGCTCGCGCGCCTCAACGGCGTCTTCCAACGCCCGAGTGGCCGTGATGTCGAGGAAAGCAACCAGGGTCGCCCCGTCGGGAAGCGGCTGGGTGCGCCAAGTCATAATCCGCTTGTCCGCCAGGCGCATTTCGCCGCTGGCCCCAACGCGCGCCTCCGGATTGGGGTCGGTGATACGGGCCTTGAGATCCTGCCAATAACCGGTGTCATCCAATAGACGCTGACAATCGCGGGCCAGATCCACAAAATCCATCGCTTCGAACAAGACCGCCGGATCCAGTCCCCAGAACCGGGCAAAGGCGGCATTGCGCAGCCGCAGACGACCGTCCGCGCCAAATACGGCCACGGCATCATAAAGTTGATCCAACGTCGCCCGCTGGACTTGAATCAAGCTGTTGTACTGGGCCTTAAGGCGCAGCTCGCCGGTGATATCCGAAAACAGCAGCAACAACCCGCCGAGCGGGTGCGGCTGGCGGACCACGCGAAGGCTGCGACCATCGGGCAGACTCCAGATCTCGTCCGCCGCGCTTTCCGTCAGACTGTAAAAGCTCAGTTCGCGCAGTTTCCACGCGGAATAATCGATGGTTTCGGGCAGCTTGCGCTTTTGACGCAAGCGGTCGAGCAACTCGCCGTGAGCGGGCCGCTCACTCAGCCATGCGGCATCCAGCGCCCAGAGCGATTCGAACGCCCGATTGTGAAAGGCCAATCGTTTTTCCGGGCCAAAGATCGCGACGGCGTCCGCAAGCCGGTCCAAGGTTTCATCGTGCGCCTTGACGTGACGGCGCAACGCATCCTGGGTTTCCTCGACCTCGGTCACATCAAGCGCATAGGCCGCCACCGCTCCGTCGATCAGCGGCTCCGCCACCAGACGAAACGCCCGTCGGCGGCCCCCAATCGCGATCCAGCGGAACGCTTCCTTGCGAAGGTTTTGAGCCGCTGCTTCTTGCACAAGGGTCTCGGCACTTTTGTCCAGAGAGAGGTTGCTATCGCGGGCGGTCAACAGGGTGTCCGCCTCTGTAGCCGCGAGCCAAGCCTTATTGGCCCACAAAAGCTGCCCATCGCGGCCGACGATCCAGCAAGGGGCGGGCAACTGCTCTGCCATCAAGGCAAACGGGCCCGTGGTCAGCGAGACCCCAGCCCCCCCAG
>DAITMY010000277.1:0-3056 GCA_036834925.1 Asticcacaulis sp. | reverse complement strand
CCATGCCCTTCATCTTGTTGTGGCGCGGGAAGTTCATCAGCATGGCGAAGCTGGCAAATAGCTGAAGCCCTTCGGTAAAGCCGCCGAACATGGCCAGGGTGCGGGCGATATCCGCGTTCGAGTCCACCCCGAACTGCCCCATATAGTCGTGCTTGGCCTTCATCGCTTCGTATTCGAGGAAGGCCCCGAACTCGCTGTCCGGCATGCCGATGGTTTCCAGCAACAACGCATAGGCGGCGATGTGCACCGTTTCCATATTGGCAAACGAGGACAGCATCATCTTCACTTCAGTCGGTTTGAACACCCGGCTGTAGCGTTCCATATAGTTGTCCTGGACCTCGATGTCCGACTGAGTAAAGAAGCGGAAGATCTGGGTCAGCAGATTACGCTCATTGTCATCGAGCTTGGTCGCCCAATCCTTACAGTCTTCCCCCAGCGGCACTTCTTCTGGCAACCAGTGCACTTGCTGCTGCTTTTGCCAGTACTCAAACGCCCAGGGGTATCGGAACGGCTTATAGGCGTGGCTGGCAGTCAAAAGGCCGGGCAGGGCAGAGGTCATGACGCTGATCCCATGAGACGCGTGAGGGAATGATTCTGCTGATATATACCACGTCTTGTGTCTAGTGGATCAGTGCCCGCTAAATCTTGTGTGCAGAATTGCAGGGCGTTTGGTCGCACGGACGGGGATCATCAGCGATGACCCCCATCCTAGCATGGCCTCACTGGGATTTCAGCCACTCCGTCACGGTCTGCAGAAACTCCGGCGACAGGGTCTCTTCGATTTGCCCGTATTCCTGAGGCAGGCCCGTCTTGGCGCGTTGGAACAGGTGGTTGTGATCCTTAAGGACGACAAAGCGGGCCTTAGGGTTATGGGCAAGGCTTTTACGCAGTCCGCCCACGTTCGAGTCTGCCAAAACCTGTAGGTCTTTATCGCCGTTCAGCACCAGTACCGGCATGGTCATAGCCTTAAGTGACGAAGCGGGATCATGGGCGAGAAATGCCCGCATCCACGGGGTATAGAGCTCATCGACGAAGCCATCAATCTGGCTGTCGGCAATCGGCGGGGCCCCGGGCGTATTGCGCAGGGCGATCAGCCGGTCACGGAATTCAGCCTTGGTTTTGGACTGGTGCACCGCTTGATAAAGCATGAACTGAAACTGCTGGAGCGCCGGGACATTGCTGGAGGGCATGCCGCTGGCTTCGGCTATCCGGGCAGTTTGCTCGGCCAGCAGGGCGTCCCCCTGAATGCCCGGCCCGGCCATCAGCACCATAAAGGCCAGATCCTGAGTGCGGCTGGCGACCACTGGCCCGATCAGGCCCCCTTCTGAGTGGCCAATCAAGCCCAACTTGCGAGGGTTTACTTCGGGCTGCTTTTTTAAGGTCGCAAGAGCGGCGGCGGCATCGCTCGCAAAGTCATAACTGGTGGCTGAGGCATAGTCGCCTTTGGACTCTCCTACGCCGCGCTTGTCGTAGCTCAGCACCGCAAACCCCTGGCGGGTCAGATGATCCCGAAGCACCAGAAAAACCTTGTGTCCGTAAACAACTTCATCGCGGGTATGCGGGCCGGACCCGCTGACCAAAACGACAGCCGGGAACGGGCCCTTGCCCATTGGGGTGCTGAACACCCCGGCCAAGGATACCCCCGGCGCGTCCGGGTTATCAAAACTCAGGGTCCGCTCCACATAGGGGACCGGCGCGGCTTTGATCGCTTCGACCTGCGGCCGCTTGGGTTTGACCGGGGCCGCTGTGTTCGTGGGGGTGGCCGCTTCGAGGTCGAGGGGGAGGGGTGCCCCGGCCTGGGTTGTGGTCCCAACCCAAGTCTTGCGCGCGGCATCCCATCGGCCTTCGTAGGCAATCTTGAAGGCATCAAGCGTAAAGGTCATCACCCCGTCTTTGACGGCAATCGTCGTTAGGGGCAGTTTTTGCGGGCTCTGATCTGGGCTTTGCAAGGTCCCGCTCAGGCTACCGTCAGCGGCTTTTTGGACCTCAACAATGACCCGCAGTTCAGCGCCTGGGACGCGGAGTTTTCCGACCCAGCTTCCCGCCGCGTCTTGGGCAAAGGCGGTTGATGCTAATAATGAAAATGCAATTGGAAACAGAGCAAATGCTCTAAGATTTTTGATTTTCATGGGTTTTCTCCATTTTAGAGCAAGCTAGCTTATCTTCACCAATTGTCTTGTTAACATCTCTTAATGGAGCCGTTCTAGATTTAACGTGAGAACAACAGGCGGTCCCGTTCGCGCTGGCTGTTGGCCACATAGTCGCGGGCAAACCAGGGGTGCGCGGCGCCGCTCAGGGCGACAGGGGTTCTGAGGGTCAGGGGCCGTACAGGCGCGGTCGCCACGGCGGTTTCAACAGCCTTGTCCGCCATCACGCTGCGGAAATGCAGGTGATCGAACATCCGCACCGACTCGAGGGCAAAGGCCGTGGCAATGCGCGGATCGTTGATTTCGATCAGATGATCGCTGTTGCCCTCTTCGCCTGAGACGGACAGGTTCGACGATCCCGTGAACAGGCGCGCGGTCGGAAGATGAAAGTCTGTCACGACGAACTTGTGGTGGATATTGATCCCGTTTCCGGCGCGCCACTCCGCCCGGAAGGGGGGCGGGGCATTGCTGGACAGATAGCGGAAATCCACCAGACCCGTGCTGCCGTCCGGCTTACGAACGGCCAACTTACTGCGTTGATTGGAAATCCCATAGCTGAATAGGGGGCGGTCCATCAGTCGATCCAGCGCCGCCTTGACGGGTCCGGTCTTCGTCTGCCCGAGGAAGGCAATGGCATAGAAGACGCTTGACTGGGCCTGATCGATGGCGGCGGCGACTGGGTTCAGCGACAGAGCCGTATCCTTGTGCGGCGAAAAGCACAGGGACACCCGGGGGTGCGCCGTGCCGGCCCCCCCAAAGCCATGCCACATCTTGGCCAGAGGGTGATCTTTGAAGGTTTCCGGAGCGGTGAAGGCCACTTCAAACACGCGCGAAAATAGCCCGGCAATGCCGGGATCTTGGAACCGCAACAGGTTGTTGGCCTGGATGTAAAGCCCGCGGAAGGTAAAG
>DAITMY010000276.1:0-3062 GCA_036834925.1 Asticcacaulis sp. | reverse complement strand
CTGGTGTGTGGGGCTTGGGCGGGGGCCGCCGTTGCGGAGACCAAGTCTGTGGCCAAGCCCGCGCCAAAACCGGCGCAGCTTGAGGCCTTGATGCGCTGTCAGGGCGAGGCCGATGGGGCCAAGCGTTTGGCCTGTTATGATGGGGCCGTCGCTGCCATGCAAACGGCCGTGGAATCCGGTGATCTTCGCGTGCAGGATAAGGCCGAGGTCCAGCGCCTGCGTCTGTGGAATTTCGGCAAGTCGAGCCTGCCGGTCGAGCAATTGGCCAAGGAAGACGAGATTGATACCCTCGCGCTCAAGATTGTGGCTGTAACCCCGGCAGGGGACAGTCAATGGCGGTTTGAGCTGGAAAACGGCCAAGTGTGGCAGCATACCGAAGCCTCGACCCATTTTCGCGCCCCTAAGGTGGGATCGACCTTGACCATCAAGAAGGCCGCGCTGGGCAGCTATTTGGTCAAGGTCGATGATAGCCGGGTGGCCCGGGCCAAGCGGATCCGCTAAATTGGGTTGGCCCCTAGAGGCGGTCTGGGTTTGGGGCTGTCATCAGCGCCCGGATCGCGGACAGGCCCAGCAGGCCCCAGCCAAGCATCAGCGTCAGGCCGCCCAGAGGCGCGACCATACCCAACCAGCGGGGGCCGCCGAAGGCCAGGCCATAGAGCGCGCCGCTAAACAGACTGGCTCCGATCAGAAAGGCAACCACGGCCAGCCGGGGCAGGGACCAGGTCGGTGCCGGGGCCAAGCGCCACCATATGAGGCTTCCAAGGGCGGCAAGGGCATGGGTGATCTGGTAGTGGCTGCCGGTCTTGAGCCAATCGATGGCTTTGGCGTCGCTCATGCCGTGGGCGGCAAAAGCCCCGAGAGCGACCGACATCAGGCCGCTGGTGGCGATCATCAACAGCAGGGTCGGCGTCAAGCGATCAGAACGCATCATTGAGACTCCAGAAACACCCGCACGACCCTAGAGTATTCCTCAATACAGCGCAAAAAGCGCGTTAATCCTGACGGAAGCGGTTCGCAAACGCTTGCGGAATCAAACAGCCCCTGCTAGATGACGCGGCTCTGGCAAATGAGGTTGCGTGCGGTCCGCTGGATCGCTGCGACATCACCCGCCTGAAGGAGTTTAGCTCAGCTGGTAGAGCATCGGTCTCCAAAACCGAGGGTCGTGGGTTCGAGTCCCCCAACTCCTGCCACTTCATTCCGGGATCGTCGGGCGGTCGGACCGTCCGGCGAGCCCCTTTTTTTGTAGTCAGGACGACGGTCCGATGGCCAAGACCCCAACATCTGCCCCCCCGGCCGCGACGGCAGCGGCCCCGAAGAAGCGGACCAATCCGGCTCAGTTCCTGCGTGAAGTGCGTGCCGAGGCGCGCAAGGTGACGTGGACGTCGCGCAAAGAGACTTGGATCACGACTGTGATGGTCTTCATCATGGTGGCGATTGCGGCCGTGTTCTTCTTTGTGGTGGATGGAACGCTGGGCTTTGCCATCAAGTGGCTGGTTGAGATCGGAAAATAAGCGGATGAGCACCGAAACTGCGGGCGCCGAAACGGCCGCCAATCCCCGGCACAAGTGGTACATCGTCCACGCCTATTCGAACTTTGAAAAAAAGGTCGCAGAGGCGCTTCGCGACCAAGCCAAGACTCAGGGGCTTGAGGACAAGTTCAGCGAAATTCTTGTGCCGACCGAAGACGTGGTTGAAATCCGTCGCGGACGGAAGGTCAATTCCGAGCGTAAGTTCTTCCCGGGCTATGTTCTCGTGAAGATGGAAATGACCGACGAGGCTTATCACCTGGTTAAGAACACGCCGAAAGTCACGGGCTTCCTAGGTTCGGGCAACAAGCCGATCCCGGTCAGCGAGCGCGAAGTCAAACAAATCGTCGGGGCGATCGAAGAGGGCGTGGAGCGTCCGAAGCCGGTCATGCGCTTTGACATCGGCGAAAAGGTCAAGGTCACCGACGGACCGTTCGCCAGCTTTGATGGTGTGGTCGAGAGCGTGGACGAAGAACGCGCGCGTCTGCGGGTCTCGGTGTCGATCTTTGGTCGGGCCACCCCGGTCGAGCTCGAATACAGCCAAGTGGAAAAGACGGTCTGATCCGTTTCACTATGCACAATTTAAGCCCGTCCCGGACCGAGATCTGGGGCGGGTTTTTTATATGAGGCCTTGGCCGGTCATGACTTGCCAGCATGGGGCAAAAGTGTTACCAGCGCGCCTCTGTTTTTTTAAACAGGTCTAAACCCGTGGAAGGGCGCCAACCCGCACCACGGCTCGCAGCCTTTAATGGCTATTGGAGAGAACCATGGCAAAGAAGATTCTGGGCTATATCAAGCTCCAGGTTAAAGCGGGGTCCGCAACCCCGTCTCCGCCGATCGGCCCGGCACTGGGTCAGCGCGGCGTGAACATCATGGGCTTCTGTAAGGAGTTCAACGCCCGGACCGAGAACGTCGAAAAGGGCACCCCCCTGCCGACGATCATCACGGTCTATCAGGACAAGTCCTTCACCTTCGTCACCAAGACCCCGCCGGCGACCTTCTTCATCAAGCAGGCACTGGGTCTGAAGTCCGGCTCGACCAAGCCGGGCCGTGAGACGGTTGGCCAGATCACGCGCGCTCAGCTGCGTGATATCGCTGAAAAGAAGATGAAAGATCTGAGTGCACATGACCTCGACGCCGCGACCCTGATCATCGAAGGATCGGCGCGCTCGATGGGCCTGAAGGTGGTGGACTGATCATGACCAAGATTGCAAAGCGCATAAAGAGCTGGAACGTCGATTCCACGAAGCTGCACCCGATCAACGAAGCCCTGGCGGCCGTGAAGGCCAATGCCAAGGCCAAGTTCGACGAGTCGGTCGAAATCGCCGTCAACCTCGGTGTCGATCCGCGTCACGCTGACCAACAGGTCCGCGGCGTGGTCAACCTGCCGAACGGCACGGGCCGTGACGTCCGCGTCGCCGTCTTCGCACGTGGCGCCAAGGCTGACGAAGCCAAGGCTGCTGGTGCAGACATCGTCGGCGCCGAAGACCTGCTCGAAATCGTCCAGGGCGGCAAGATCGACTTCGATCGCTGCAT
>DAITMY010000275.1:0-3068 GCA_036834925.1 Asticcacaulis sp. | reverse complement strand
CTCGAACACGGCTTCCAGACGGGTCCAGGCTTCTTCGCGGCGGGCCTTCTCGCGGCTGATGACCGCTTCGCCCATCGCATTTTCGACGCGCTCCAGATAGACCTCAACACGGTCCCCCGGGGCCACCGGCAGCTTGCCTTCGACGAGGCCGAATTCCTTGGCCGAGATCCGGCCTTCGGTCTTCAGACCGACATCGACAATCACGAAGTCCTTTTCGATGGCGACCACGAGACCGTGGACCACTTGACCTTCAAGAATGTCACGACCGGCCAGGGACTCGTCCAACAGGGCGGCGAAATCATCACGCGACGGGTTATACTCGCTCATGCGTCTCTTTTATTTCGGGTTGGCGTAAACCGGCACCTGACCTTGCGGCCCATACCGAAAGGGAATCCCGGTCACGACTTGGAAGGAAAAACAGGCAGGACCGCCTACGCAGCTCGGAGGGTCTGAAACGGATTTCAGTGTCCGGGTAATGCCGTAATGCCCGCGGCCGTCCGGGCCAGGATCGTGATGGGATTTGCCAGCGGAAGGCAGAGAGGATCCGAAGATCTGTCCGACTTATCCGCTTGCGCACGCCTGCCCGACGATGCGGCGGGCCGCATCGGTCGCCTGTTGTATATCCATTTCCGAGGTATCAAGCAAGACAGCATCGTCGGCCTGGACCAAGGGGGCGCTGGAGCGGCCGCTATCGCGGGCATCGCGCTGGCGAATATCGTCGAGCACGGCGTCAAAGGTGAGGGCCGGATCGGCCTTGACGAGCTGGAGCCAGCGGCGGTGGGCCCGCACTTCGGGGGCTGCGGTGATGAACAGTTTGACCGTGGCTTCGGGGGCAATCACGGTGCCGATATCGCGCCCGTCGAGCACCGCACCGCCAGGCTGTTGGGCAAAGTCCACCTGAAACGCCTTCAGGGCCGCGCGGACCGGTTCCAGCGCCGCGACTTGCGAGGCCCACTCTCCGGCCTGACGACCGCGCAGTTCGGGATCCTCAAAAAGGGCCGGATCGAGGTGTCGCGCAAGGTTTGCCAGCGCCGCTCCGTCGTCCAAGGACAGCCCTTGTCGCGTGCCTAAAACCCCGACGGCCCGGTAAAGCAGGCCGGTATCGAGGAACGGCAAGCGATACTCTGCGGCGATCACGCTGGCGAGCGTGCCCTTGCCCGATGCCGCCGGGCCGTCGAACGCGATAATCAAAGAGGCCGTCATGCTCAGCCCGCCGACAGGTCGGCCCCGAGGCCCTGCATCAAGGTCACAAAGGTCGGGAAGCTGGTGGCGATCATGCCCGGCTCATCGACCTGTACGCCGGTTTGCGCCGCCAGACCCAGGACCAGATGGCTCATGGCAATGCGGTGATCGCCGCGCGTGGTGATGGAGCCTCCGCCCGCCGGGGGGGTGCCCGTGCCGGTCACGATCATGCCTTCGGGCTCCTCAGCGATCGCAACGCCACAAGCGCGCAGGCCGGCCACCATCAGGGCGATACGGTCGCTTTCCTTGACGCGCATCTCCCCGATGCCGCGCATGATGGTCTCGCCGGTGGCAAAGGCCGCCGCCACCGCCAGGATCGGATATTCGTCGATCATGGCCGGGGCGCGTTCGGGCGGCACGGTCACGCCCTTGAGCGCGGAATATCGCGCGGTGATGTCGCCGATCTGTTCGCCGCCGGACTCGCGTTGATTGGCAATGGTCAGATCCGCGCCCATCTCCAGCAGGGTGTGGATCAGCCCGATCCGCAGGGGGTTCAGCAGCACGCCCTCGACGGTCACCTCAGAGCCCGGGGTGATCAGGGCCGCGACCAGCGGGAATGCCGCCGAGGAGGGGTCCCCGGCCACTGTGACCCGGCTTGCGCTCAGCGGACCGGGCTGAAGACGGATGATCCGCCCCCCGTCCTCGGTCGTCTCGACGCGGAGATCGGCCCCAAAGGCCTTGAGCATCAGCTCGGTGTGGTCGCGGCTGGGCTCGGGCTCGACCACTTCGGTTGGGCCATCCGCGTTTAGGCCGGCCAGCAATACCGCCGACTTTACCTGGGCCGAGGCCATGGGCAGGGTATAGCGGATCCCCCGCAGCGATCCGCCGGTAAGGGTCAGCGGCACACGCCCACCGGGCTGGGTCTCAAAGCGCGCGCCCATCGCCTCCAGCGGTTCGGTCACACGGCCCATGGGCCGCTTGCGCAGGGAGCTGTCGCCATCAAAGGTCACACGAAGATCATAGCCGGCCGCCGCGCCCATCAGCAGCCGCACCCCGGTGCCGGCATTGCCGCAATCGACCACATCCGTCGGGGTGGTGAGCGTGCCCTGACCCTCGACCACCCAGTGGCCCTCGCCCAAGCGGGTGATGCGGGCCCCGAACGCGAACATGGCGTCCTTGGTGCGCATTACGTCATCGCCCTCAAGCAGGCCGGTCACTTCGGTGCGGCCCTTGGCCAGTCCGCCAAAGATCATCGCCCGGTGCGACATCGACTTGTCGCCCGGTGCCCGCACCCGCCCCTTCAGGCCCGCTCCAGGCGCAGACCGGAGGGTCTCCGAAAGGGTTCCATCAGGGTGATCAGACAGATTTGCGGACATTATCGGCTCTCACAGGCAGTTTTTCACGTGTTCTTGTGATGCGCTTTTGACAGCGGGCTTGACTAGTGGCAAGTGAGCCGCCGTTTTTACTGTGTTATTGACCCCTAGCAGAAGGACTGCCCGTGGCTGATCCCGCTCTCGGAACCAAGCAGATTTGCCCGAACTGCACGGCGAAATTCTACGACCTGACCAAACGCCCGGCCCAGTGCCCGAAGTGTGGTCATGAGTTCGACCCAGAAGAGGCGGTCAAAACCCGCCGCATCCGCGCCCGTTCGATCGTCCCCGACTATGAGACCGACGAAGAGGCCGAAGATCAGGTCGCGGACAAGGCTGTGGTCGACGAGGACGAAGAAGAGCCCGAAGTCACCGCGCCGGAAATCGATGCCGTGATCGCCGATCCGATCCTCGCCGACGAAGATGAGGACGACGATGTCGAAGGTGGCCGCGTCGGCGGCGATAAGGTCGATGTGGACCTCGACGACGAAGATCTGGCTGACGACGATGCCGACG
>DAITMY010000274.1:0-3071 GCA_036834925.1 Asticcacaulis sp. | reverse complement strand
ATCCGTAACTGGTCCACCGTTCGGTCGCAGGCCGCGCGGACCCACAGGCGGAAATCGGTCGCAACCTGATCGTTACGCGAGCGGGCCGTATGCAGCCGTCCGGCCACCGGGCCGATCAGCTCGCGTAAGCGCGCCTCGACATTCATGTGAATATCTTCAAACTCTTCGCGGAACGGAAAGGTGCCGTCACGCATTTCCGCTTCGATCTGATCCAAACCCGCCTGTATCGCGTTTTCGTCTTCGGGTGTAAGGATGCCTTGTGCAGCAAGCATAGCTGCATGGGCGCGGGAGCCGGCCAGATCCTCCGCCCACAGGCGCTTATCGACGTTGATCGAGACGTTAATCGCCTGCATGATCTGGTCGGGACGGGTGCTGAAACGCCCGCCCCACATTTTTTGGCCTTCCGTGGGGGGGGCTTTGGCGGATGGGTCAGTCATGAACGAACTTTCGAATGCGAAAGACGGGGCAAAGAAAAAGCAGAAGGGTCTGGCCCTGCCGCTGATCTTAGGGGCTTTGGTGGTAGTCCTTGGCGCAGGTGGCGCCTATTTGGCAACCCAATACATGGATAAAAATACGGCGGTCCTGCCTGAAAAACCCGTTGCCTCTAAGGCCGAGGGGCCGCTGGCCCGTTTTGCGACCGGAAAACTCTCCAGCCTGATAACCTATGCCGTCCCACGCACGGCACCGCCGGTTAAATTCAATGACCGCGAGGGTAAGCCTTCAGGACTTGCGGCATTCAAAGGCAAGGTCGTGGTGCTCAATCTTTGGGCCACTTGGTGCGCGCCCTGTAAGGTGGAAATGCCGACTTTGGCGGCGCTCGCCTCCCATTATGCCGATGAAGGCGATGTGGCGGTGGTGCCCGTCAGTCTTGATACCACTGAAATGATCCCGGATGCCCGCAGCTTCATCGACGTGCACGATCCGCTGCCGCTTTATCATGATCCGGCCTTTAGCCTGCCCAGCCAGTTCGACTTCAAAGGTATGCCGGCCACGGTGATTATCGACAAACAGGGCCGTGTTGTCGCTGAGTTGTCCGGTGAGACCGACTGGAATGCCCCCGAAGTCCACGCCCTGATCGATCATCTGCGCCAGCAAAACTGATATCACGAGCGCAAAAACAGAGACGCCTCCCGGTCCAGCCTGGAGGCGTTTTGTTTGTCAGAAAGCGATGTCTCTTAAAGCCCAGACAGGGCCAGTTCCGCGCGGCTGATCTGTGCCGCCACTTTGGATTTCGGCGTCAGTTTAGTCACCTCTTCCGGTGCGGACGGGGTCGGCCAGGATTTGATCAGAACATCCAGCTCTTTGGCCGCTTCGGCGTAGCGCTTGTCTTTTCCCGCCAGATCACGCGTGGCGAGAGCCGCCCCGAGCGAGTGCTGATACTCGACTGGATCCACCGCGCCGTCCTGTTCCACCACGCCATAGAGGCCAAGGGTCAGGGCCCCCATGGAGCGGATAACGGCGGCTGTATCGCCCCCGGCCTTGGCATAGGCGGCATCAAGGGTTTTCTTGGCCGCGTCGATGTCGGCCTTGCTGCCCGTTTCAGCAGCCTTGCGCATCAGGGCGATATCGACGCCCGCGGCCTTGAACGCGGCCTCCTGAGGATCAAGCACTTCGAGATTGCCTTGCTGGATCAGCACCGCTGCCGATTCAGCGCCTTCGGTTGGAACCACTTTTTCTGCGACAAGCAGGAAGCCCTTCAGGTGCGCGATCCGAAGCGCCATCAGGCTTTCGGCCGGGATGCTGCCATAGGCATCTGAGGCCCCAGCCTCACCCGACTCACCGCCAACGATGCCCGCCGGAACCGCAGCGGGCGCTGAGGCTGCGGGCGCAGGGACAGGCGCACCTTCTCCTTCGCCTTCCCCGCCTTGAGATGCACCGGTTTCTCCCGCCGTACAGGCCGAAAGGCCAAGAAGCAGGGCGGCCCCAAGCGGGGTCCAAGTCTTAGGACGGAATGTGGTCATAAAGCCTCCATCTGAGTTTGCGAGACCTTAGCGTCAGGGATCGCTTTTGCAAGTGCTTCGCAATAATTCCATCTTGCGACGGTCCAGCAACTGGCCTGTCCGCACAGGATCTGGCACAAAGGCCTCATGTTGATCCTGTCTGATGTCTTAAGCCCCGCGGATGTAACCCGGATCCGAAACGGTCTGGAGACCATCCCGTTCGTCGATGGTAAAACCACGGCCGGAGCCGTCGCGCGTAAGGTCAAGTCGAACCAGCAGGCGGACGCAGATGCCCCCGGTATGGAGGCCCTCCGCCAGTTTGTCCGCGAGGCTTTGGAGCGGCATGCCTTGTTCGGACCCTATGTGCGTCCGGCTCGGTGGTCCAAGCTAATGATCTCGCGGTATGGACCTGGTGATGCCTATGGTCTGCATACGGATGATGCCTTGATGCGCGACGAAACCGGCGCGCGTTTACGCACGGATCTGTCCTTCACGCTGTTTCTTTCTGAGCCAGAGACCTATGACGGCGGGGCTTTACTGCTGGACAGCCTAGACGGTGAGCGTGAAATCCGACTGCCAGCGGGTAGCGCCGTCGTGTACCGCACAGGCGAGCTCCATTGTGTAACGCCTGTCACCCGGGGCGAGCGACTGGCCTGCGTTGGCTGGGTCCAGTCCCTCATTCGCCGCGCCGATGAGCGCGACATCCTGTTTGATCTGGTCCGGGTGCGGGCGCACCTGCCCAAGGGCGAGGCGCGCCTTTTACTCGATAAGGCGAGCGGCAATCTGATGCGGCTTTGGTCTGAGCTTTGAGTCAGGCGGTGGTTTTGCGCAGAGGCATCCACCGCCACTCGGTCAGGCAACGCCACACCCACTCAAGCGGCCCCATGCGGAATTGAGAAAGCCATAGGGGAGACCAGATGATCTGGAGCGCCCAAATGCCCAACACACACAGCATTGCGCCAACCCGGTCTAGCTCGCCCATCAGACCGAGGCCTCGTCCGCCCCAAAAAATCGTGGTCATGATCAGCGACTGGGTCAGGTAGTTGGTAAAGGCCATCCGACCAACCGGCTTGAGGAAGCCAACAAGGCCGCCCGCGCCAAAGCGTAGCAGGAGCAGGACAACACTGACAT
>DAITMY010000273.1:0-3072 GCA_036834925.1 Asticcacaulis sp. | reverse complement strand
GGGTTATCGTTGAACTGGGCTTCTGGGTCGGGTGGCGGGGGTGATCGTTACAGGGCTGCTGGCCGGTGTGGTCTGGTGGCTGGGGACGGGCGCAGGCGTGCCGATTGTCTATCCGCCGCTTTACGGGGCGATTGTCGGCGTCCTGCTGATTCTCGTGGCGGTCGGGGCCGGGGTCTTGTCGATTGGCACCTTGAATAAGGGTCAGCCGATGGATCTGCTGAAATGAGCCTCACAGTGACTGTGGTTCTTGTGTGACAGGGATGAGGCATCGCGGTGGGTAAGACTGACTAAAGGGGCTTAAACTGGTCACATTTGAAATCAACAATTTGCCATAATCTATTGTTTTTATTGGCAATGATGTGGGGTTTCGAGAGGGGGGTAAGGTTATGGTTCCCAACATGATTTTTTTGCAACGGGCCTTACCCCGAATTAATTTTGCCCGCACGGCGTTATCGTCCAGAACACTGGGCAAGGAGAAGGCGAACTCATGTCCCTTGCACTATCAACACTGATTTACGAATGGCGCCGGTACTCGGCGGCGATCGTGGCGTTGTCCATGGCCGGTCTGTTGATCATGGCCGTGGTCGGGCTTTTTGCCGGGATCGGCAAATCCTTTACGGCCACCATCGACCGTTCACCCGCCCATATTTTCATCCTGCCGAAAAATGCAGAGTCTCTCTTTAGCGCGGATGGTCAGCCCCGTCGCATTATGCCGCTGATATACAAGCATCCAGAAGTCGTGGAGGTTATGAATTTAGCTGGAAGGAATGCGTGGTGGCAAAGCCAGAGTAAACTTCCAAAGGACGCCCCAAAAGAACTCAAAGATAAAGAGAAAATTAAAAGTGATGGCGTTCAGGTTTTGCCAATTGACCCTGTTCCTGGTGCTGTAACGCTTCCCACTGATTTCACTGAAGAGCAGATTCTTGCACTTCAAGAGCCGTATGCAGTGTTTATTGATAAAACGTCTGTTGAAAAACTGGGAACGAAGCTTGGTGAAAAGGCAACCATAAACGGAAGAACTGTTCGTGTTGTCGGAGTGCTTGAAAACTACCCTAACATTATTGCTTCAACGGTAATCATGTCTAGGCAGACGGCTCGCTTAATTGGACTTACTCGGAATAGTCAAACAGTAGGGCCACTTATGGTCAAAATCAGTGATCCTTCACGTGACGTAATTGTCCGAGACGAATTGAATGCCATGGCTGGCGATCAGTATCGCGCCTGGACTCGCAAGGAACTGTCCGACGCCAACCAGAAATCGCTGCTGAAGGAGAATTTCATCGGCATTATGCTCAATGGGGCGATGTTCTTTGGCGGGGTCGTCGGGATTGTCATCACTTGGCAAACGCTGCGCGGGGCGATCTTTGCCAATATCAAGGAATTTGCTTCGCTGCGGGCTCTGGGTGTGCCGATGGGTAAGCTGCGCCTGATCATCATGGAGCTGAGCTTCTGGGTCGGGGTTGCGGGTCTGATCTTTACCTTCTGCCTCGTCAACCTCGTGGGCATCCTGGCCGGACTAGGCGGTCTGCCGATGGTGTTCCCGCTCGAACAATCAATTTCCGTGGGGGTCCTGCTGATGATCGTGTCGATCATGTCGGGCGTGTTCTCCCTGGGCGTCCTGAATAAAGGCCAACCGATGGATCTGCTGCGATGAACAAATTAGCCATCGACGCCACCGGCATCACCAAGTCGTTCAAGTCCGGTAAGAACAAGGTCCAGGTGCTCAAGGGCATCGACTTCAACGCGGCCCACGGCGAGCTGACCATGATCATGGGGCCGTCGGGTTCGGGGAAATCGACTCTGATTGCCGCCTTGGCAGGACTGCTGGCCCCGGATGGGGGGACAGTTATGGCCCTCGAACAGGATCTGTGGGCGAAGAAGCGCAAACAGATCGACAAGTTCCGCCTCGATCACTGCGGCTTTATCTTCCAGGGCTTCAACCTGTTCCCAGCTCTGACCGCGACAGAACAGGTGGCTCAGGTGCTGAAGTTCCAGGGCGTCAAGGCCGGCGAGGCTAAGCGCCGCGCCAAGCTGGCCCTCGAAGAAGTGGGGCTGGGCCACCGGCTGAACCAGCGCCCGGACTCACTGTCGGGCGGGGAAAAGCAGCGGGTCGCCATCGCCCGCGCTCTGGCTAAGGATCCTAAGATCCTGTTCGCCGACGAGCCGACCTCTGCGCTCGACTCGGTCAACGGTCAGATCGTGATCAAGCTGTTGCGCCGGGCCGCGACCCAGTTCGGGGCTTCGGTGATCTGCGTGACTCACGATCCGCGCTTGGAAGCCTATGCCGACCGCATCATCCATATCGAAGACGGCCTGGTCCAGAGCGAGATCCGGCAAACGCCTGCTGCCCATCTGATTGAGGCCTGAGACTATCGGGGAAATGACAATGAAAACCAACATGACCAAACAAAAGACGTCCAGCCCCGCCCGCATCGCCGGCCAGCTGGCCCTTGCCTCCGTCCTGGCTCTCGGCCTCAGCCTGACCGCCTGCGGCGCCCCAGAAGGCGGCGCCAAGAAAAGCGAGGGCTTCAGCTTCGGCCAGAAGAAAAAGGAAGCGGTCAAGGCCCCGCCGTCGCCCTATTCCGCCATTGCCAACGGTAAGGTCGATGTCGAAGGCGGGATCATCCCCGTGGCCGCCCGCCGCGCCGGGATCATCAAAGAGGTGCTGGTGCAGGAAGGCGAGATCGTCACAGCAGGTCAAGTCCTGGCCCGTCAGGAAGACGATGATCCGCGTCTGGCCGTCGGCTCGGCCCGCGCCCGCGTTCAGCAAGCCGAGGCCGCCCTCAGCCTCAACCGCGTTCAGATCGACAGCGCCCGACGGGAACTGACCCGTCTTGAGAGCCTGAAGGACAATTTCGTTGCGGGCCAACGCCTCGATCAGGCTAAGGATCGTCTGCGTGAGGCCGAAGCTCAACTGGTCAATCAACAAGCGGCTGTGACCACGGCCCGGGCGGCTCTGGCTGAGGCCGAATATAACCTCGAACAGACCATCATCCGCGCACCGGTGGACGGCAAGATTGTCCGCCGCTACGCCAACCCGCGCGCCGGGGCCTCGACCCTGAACGTGTCAAA
>DAITMY010000272.1:0-3081 GCA_036834925.1 Asticcacaulis sp. | reverse complement strand
CGGTCTGGATCGTCATGGGCCGAACGTCACACGGACCGACAAGCGGACCCGTGACTATACCTCCTGCAACGCGGTCACATGGGCGCGCGCGGACTGACCGAGCGCCTGAAGGTCGTATCCGCCCTCAAGCGAAGAGACAAGCCGTCCGCGACAATGTCGGCGCGCCACCCCCAAAATTGCCCGGGTTGCCCAGGCAAAATCCTCGGTTTCAAGCGATTGATGGGCCAGAGGATCGCGTCGGTGGGCGTCAAAACCGGCTGAGACCAGAATCAGATCGGGCGCAAAAGCATCGAGCGGCCCAAGGATCCCGGCCTCAAACGCCTGCCGCCAAGCCTCGCGGGCCGTGTGCGGGGCAACCGGGACATTGACCCAGCTTCCGCCGCCCGACTCTTCGGCGCGTCCTGTGCCGGGGAATAAGGGCATCTGGTGGATCGAGCCGACAAACAGATCCGGATCGTCCTGTAAGGCCGCTTGAGTGCCATTGGCATGGTGGACATCGAAATCGACAATGGCCACGCGGCGGAAGCCCTCGGCGCGGGCCACAGCCGCAGCCACCGCGAGACTTGAGAACAGGCAAAAGCCATTGGCCCGTTCCGGCTCGGCGTGATGGCCGGGCGGGCGGACCGCACAAAAGGCCCGGTCGATCTCGCCGCGCGCCACCGCCCGCACAGCGTCCGTGACCGCCCCACAGGCCCGCAAGGCCGCGTCCAGCGACATCGGCGACATCCAGGTATCCGGATCGAGCGGCACGCGCCCTTCTTGAGGGGCCGAGTTAAAGACATGGTCGACATAGGCCGCCGGATGGATCTGCAGCAAATCCTCGCGAGCAGCGGGCATGGCTTCGGCCAATGGGCTCAGCCCCGGAAGGCTCTCAAGGGCCCCCAGCACCGCCGCCAGCCGATCCGGGCTTTCCGGATGGCCAGGACCTGGGTCATGCTGAAGCATGGACGGATGGCTATAAACCGACAGAGCAACGCCCATGGTGCCTCCTTGGGGAATTGCACAGCAGTTTGCGTCAAGGCGCTTGGGGCGTCCAGCCTCTTGAACCCTTTGCCCGCGTCGGTATGGTTCAGCATGACAGTGATCTTACGACCCGCGCGCCCAGATGAGGCCGCCCCACTGGCCCAGCTTGGAGCCGAAACATTCAGCGAAACCTTTGCTCACCTCTATGCGCCTGACGATCTTCAGGTCTTCCTTGATGAGACACATCATGCTGATGCCGTGGCGGAACGTCTGACGGCGGGGGACGAGTTTTGGCTGGTGGCAGAACAGAATGGCGCTTTACTAGCCTATGCTGTCAGTGGTCCGTGTCATCTGCCTCACCCCGAAGCGGATCCAGGTCAGGGGGAGCTGAAGCGGCTCTATGTGCGGGCAACGGCTCAGAACCTCGGTTTGGGCGGCCGCTTGATGCGTCAATCGCTGTCTTGGCTGGAAGACCGGTTTCCGGGCCCGCTCTGGCTCGGCGTTTGGAGCGAGAACTTTGGCGCTCAACGCTTTTATCAACGTTATGGTTTTGATAAGGTTGGAGAATATGGGTTTCCCGTAGGGCAACAAATCGACCGGGAGTTTATTTTCCGACGCCCCGCGCCCGCATCCAGCACATAACCAAGTAGGCATAGCCTTCGTGGCGCAGGTGGGTCAGCACCTCTGCTGGCTCCAGCCAATGCAGGGTGTGATTATCCTCGACTTTGAGGGACGGCTGCTCATCCTCGACCACAGCCTCAAAGATCGTGGCCTGATTGAGATAAGCTTGACCCTTTGAGCGCAGATGCTGACCCACGCAGCCAATCTGGCCGGTGAGGCGCACAATCAGACCCGCCTCTTCCTGGGCCTCACGGATAGCGGTGCGCTCAGGGGTTTCTCCGGTTTCGATCCCGCCGCCCGGCAGATCCCAATAGGTGCGCTCTGGCTGGACGATCCGAACTACGGCCACACGCCCTTCTCGTTCCGCAATCACAAAAGCCGCCGGACGCAGCACGGGGACAAGACCCGGAGCCGGTATGCCAAAAACCTTTTCGGCGTTGAACGCAGCGGTCATCCTCAGTCTTCACCATATAATGAGTCATAGAGCGGGGTCTTGAGGGGATTACCCGCCTCAATGTCGCGCACCTTAAGGGCAGGCCAACCAATTTCAGAATTGGCGCTTTCGGCCCAGGCATCGACGATCATATCCCGCAGGTCCGTCACCCCTTCGGCCAAGCGCGCGGTCATAAAGGCCTTGCCACGCGGATCGCCGCCGACAAAGCCACCTGCTTTTTCGAGCTGATAGAGCGGAATGACTTGAGCATGGCTACGCTTCAGGCGCGCGCCGACGCAAACCGCCATGCCATCCCGGCAAGGCTTATAAGGGGCCACGCTCGCCCGGACGGCCTCTTTAGTGACGCTCTCCACGATAAAGCGGCCTTCAAGCGGGCCATGGATGCGCTCTTTGGTGAACCCTTCCGGATTGTCCGCGCCCGTCCAGCCGTTGAAGTGGACCGTGACATGGAGCGGTTGGGCGGCATCCCCTACATAATGGGACAAGACCCCGATATCGCGCAGCGTCAGAGCCTCTCGACGGGCAAGATCCTCGCGCAGCCAAGCTTTTCGGGCCGGGTTGCTCTCGGTACGGATTGCGACCGTAAGCGCACGGATATAGGCGAAATCCTTGACCACCTGTTGCCAGGCATCCATCAGCGCATAGTAAAGATAGCCCGAGCGGTGCGGCTCGATCCCGGCGGCGCGCAAGGTTCCATCAAACTCACCGCGGCTGCCCGGCATCTTGTCGAGCGTTTGGCCCGCCATCGTCGTTCCATCATCGCGGATATTGATGTAGTGGGCCGGATCGCGCTCGAAATCGTGGATCCGACCCGCGTTTTTCCAGCGATCCGGCTCGCGCGAATATTCGCCCAGATCCGTAATCGCACCAGGTTTGCGCAGGAACGCAGGAAGGTCAGACGGCAAGGCCTCCCCTGCCACCTCACCAATCATGCGGTGTCCCGCAGCGCCCCAGGCCAGAGCCTGTTCCGACGACACGAAGACCCCGCTAAAAGCCAAGGCAAGGGCCAGAACCGAACCCCGTGTTTTTGACATGAAGGACAT
>DAITMY010000271.1:0-3084 GCA_036834925.1 Asticcacaulis sp. | reverse complement strand
GGGATAGCCCGACCTTTTCCCCCAACTCCGCCGAGGTCAGCTGGGCATTCTTCTTCAGCAATGACAACAAGGCTGCGTCAAAGCTGTCGAGCTCCGTAATTTTTCCAGATGATATATCCATTCTCAGGATAATATCTCAAATTAACCCATTTCTCAAAGTCATTATTCGAAGATTTCCGTCCGCATTCGCATAAAAATCCGCCCACATAAAAACCGCTTGCGGATAGGGAGCTACCGTCATGAAAGTTGGCGTGCCAAAGGAAATCAAGAACCACGAATATCGCGTCGGTCTGACGCCGAATTCCGTGGCGGAACTGGTCAACCAGGGCCACACCGTTTACGTCGAGACCCTGGCCGGGGCCGGCGTGGGCTTCGAAGATGCTGACTATGTGGCGGCGGGCGCTGAGATCTTGGCGACCCCCGAAGCTGTGTTCGAAGCCGCGGAACTGATCGTCAAGGTGAAAGAGCCCCAGCTGCACGAATGTGCGATGCTGCGTCCGCACCACACCCTCTTTACCTATCTGCACCTGGCCGCAGACAAGCCCCAGGCCGAGGCGCTGATGGCCTCGGGCGCCACCTGCATCGCCTATGAAACCGTGACCGAGCCCCAGGGCGGGCTGCCGCTGCTGCGTCCGATGTCGGAAGTGGCGGGCCGGATCTCGGTCCATGTCGGGGCCACCTATCTGCACAAGGCCTTTGGGGGCCGTGGCGTGCTGCTGGGCGGCGTTCCGGGCGTGGCGCCGGCCAAGGTCATCATCATCGGTGGCGGGGTGTCGGGTATCAATGCGGCTCAGATGGCCGTGGGCCTGCACGCCGATGTCACCCTGTTTGACGTCAATCCGCACAAGCTGATCGAGATCGACCAGCTGTTCCACGGCAAGGTCAAGACCGCCTACTCCTCCAAGGCCGCCTTGGCTGAGGCGATCAAGGACGCGGATCTGGTCATCGGCGCGGTGCTGATCCCGGGCGCTGCGGCCCCGAAACTGATCTCGCGCGCCATGCTTTCGACCATGAAAAAGGGCGCCGTGCTGGTCGATATCGCTATTGACCAAGGCGGGTGCTTCGAGACCTCGTACCCGACCACCCACCAGGATCCGATCTTCGTGGTCGATGGGATTGTCCACTACTGCGTGGCCAATATGCCGGGCGCAGTGGCCCGCACCTCGACCCTGGCGCTGAACAACGCCACCCTCCCGTTTGCGCTCAAGCTCGCCCGTCTCGGGGCCGCCGAAGCGCTGAAACAAGACGCGCATCTCGCCGCCGGCCTGAACGTTTCAGGCGGCCAGATTCGTCACCAGGCTGTAGCCGAGGCTCTGAGCCTCGATTACGTCCCGGCCTGATCGTTTCGTCCTGAAACGACTTAGGTCGTTTGTGCCGTTGCGGGCACAAGCATCCTCCCTGAAAACTGTTCAGCGGTCCGCGCAATGTTGCGGACCGCTTTTTTTTCGACATGCCCCACCCTCTCCTGCATGAAATCTGCGTCACAATCCTCAGACGGGGTGCAATTTTGATCGGTTCTGCCTAAATAGAGCCCTGCCAGCGGTCCAGGGGGGCCCGCGGCGCCTGTCTCTCGCCCCCGACATTGTGACGAGGTTCTCTCATGACTGCCCTTTCCAAGCGTATGGTGCTGACGGCCGCTGTGATGGTTTCTGCGGCTTCCCTGGCCGGTTGCGGCGTCAATGACATCCCGACCCGCGAAGAGCGCGCCAAGACCGCGTTCTCTGAAGTTCAAAACCAGTATCAGCGCCGCGCCGATCTGACTCCGAACCTGGTCGCCACTGTCCAGGGGGCCGCCGCCCAAGAGCGCAACGTGCTGGTCGAAGTGACCGAAGCCCGCGCCAAGGCCACCAGCGTAACGGTCGATGGCAGCACCATCACCGACCCGGAAAAGTTCCGCCAGTTCCAGCAAGCCCAGGACGGTCTGTCTTCGGCTCTGGGGCGCCTGATGGTTGTGGTTGAGAAATATCCGGACCTGAAGACCAACCAAAACTTCCTGACCCTGCAATCGCAGCTCGAAGGCACGGAAAACCGGATCGCCATCGCCCGCCGCGACTATAACGAAGCGGTCAACGACTATAACCTCAGCCTGCGCACCTTCCCGTCAATCATCTGGGCCAAGACCATTCATGGCGGTTCCAAGCCGATGGAGCGCTTCGAAGCCTCGGCCGGCGCTCAAAACGCCCCGACCGTGAACTTCGGCCCGGCGGCTCCGGCGGTTGCCCCGAATGCCGCCCCCGCTGCGGCCCCGGCGGCTGAACCGGCCAAGGCCAACTAAGCATGCGCTCCCAGCCCCGCCCGGTGCCGACCGCCCGCTGGGCGGTGCTGGCCCTCGTGGCGCAGCTTGTCTGCGTCTTGATGCTCGCCTTGAGCGGCCCTGCCTGGGCCAAGCCGGAATTTCCGGCTCTCACCGGGCGCGTGGTCGATCAGGCCAATATCCTGCCCCCTGAAACCGAGCAGCAGCTTGAGGTGCGCCTCGCCGCGCTCGAAGCCAGCACCCCGGACAAGGACCAGCTCGTGGTCGTGACCGTGGCCGATCTTGGCGGCTATGAGATTGCCGATTACGGCTACCAACTGGGCCGCCACTGGGCCATTGGCCAAAAAGACAAGGACAATGGCGTCCTTTTGATCGTCGCCCCCAATGACCGCAAGGTCCGGGTCGAGGTCGGCTATGGTCTGGAACCGGTCATCACCGATGCCGTCTCCAGCCTGATTATTCAGAATAAAATTGTCCCGAAGTTCAAGGCCGGCGACTTGCCGGGCGGTGTCGTCGACGGCACCGAAGCCCTGATTGAAACCCTGGCCATGGACCGGGGCGTGGCGATCGAAAACGCCAAGGCGCTTGACGCTCAGGGTGGCCCCAGCAAGCCCATTCCGTTGTGGGTGATCATTCTGGTGATCCTGTTCTTCATCGTGTTTGGACGCGGCTGGTTTCCGTTTCTGCTGGGCATGGCCCTCAGCAACGGCTCGGACTGGGACGGCGGTGGCAGCGGCGGCTTTGGCGGAGGTGGCTTCGGCGGCGGATTTGGTGGAGGCGGCGGCGGCTTCGGCGGCGGCGGAGCCTCAGGCAGCTGGTAGGACATGGCG
>DAITMY010000270.1:0-3114 GCA_036834925.1 Asticcacaulis sp. | reverse complement strand
GTGCGGGTGCGGGCCCGCTATACCGTTGAGGAGCTGCCGCGCGGGGGGTGGCGCATCGTCGTCAGCGAAATCCCCTATCAGGTCCAGAAGTCCCGCCTGATCGAGCAATTGGCCGATCTGATCGAGGCCAAAAAGGCCCCGTTGCTGGGTGATGTGCGCGACGAGTCCGACGAACAGGTGCGCCTGATCCTTGAGCCCAAGACCCGCAACGTCGAGCCGGACGTGCTGATGGAAAGCCTGTTCCGACTGTCGGATCTGGAAACGCGCTTCCCGGTCAATATGAACGTGCTGGATGCTCGCGGTATGCCCGGGGTCATGGGGCTTAAGGCCTGTCTGAAGGCCTTCCTTGACCACCGCCGCGAGGTGCTAATCCGCCGCGCCAACTGGCGTCTGGCCCGGATCGAAAAGCGGCTGCATCTGCTCGATGGGCTTTTGATCGCCTTCCTCAATCTCGATGAGGTGATCCGCATTATCCGCGAGGATGAAACGCCCAAGGCCACCTTGATCGCGCGCTTTGCTCTGACCGAAGCCCAGGCCGACTTCATCCTCGATACGCGCCTGCGCCAGCTCGCCCGTCTCGAAGAAATGACCATTCGCGGCGAGCACGACAAGCTGTCCGCCGAGCGCGCCGGGATCCTGGAGCTTCTGGGTTCGGAAACCCTGCAATGGTCGCGCATTAGCGAACAATTGAGCGACGTGCGCAAACAATTGCTCTCTGCGCGCCGGACCAGCTTTGCCGAGGCCCCGCAATTGGCGGATCTGGCCCCGGTCGACGCCTTTATTGTGCGTGAACCAGTCACGGTGATCCTGTCTGAACGCGGCTGGATCCGGGCGGTCAAGGGCCGCGTGGAGGATCCTTCTGAGCTCAAGTTCAAAGAGGGGGACAGCCTCGGGTTCCTGATCCCGGCGGAAACCACCGATAAACTGTTGATTTTTGCTTCGGATGGCCGGTTCCTGACCTTGGGCTGTGACAAGCTGCCGGGCGGGCGCGGGCATGGCGAGCCGCTGCGGCTGATGCTCGATCTTGATGAACAGGCGCGCATTATCGATGTGTTTGCCCATGTCCCTGGCCGCAAGCGCCTGATGGCGTCGCGTCTGGGCTATGGCTTTGTCCTGCCCGAGGATGAAGCCGTCGCCAGCAAGCGGGCGGGCAAGCAGGTGCTCAATGTCGATGGCACCGAAGCCTTGCCGAGTGTTGTCATCGATGGCGACCATCTGGCGGTCTGGGGCGAGAACAACAAGTGCTTGATCTTCCCGGTGTCCGAACTGCCGGAAATGGCCAAGGGCAAGGGCGTTAAGCTTCAAAACTACAAGGATGGCGGGCTCAAGGACATGGCCGTCTTCACCGCCGAAAAGGGCGCGGTCTGGTATGACACCCAAGGCCGACAGAAAGCGTGGGGCGACTGGAAAGACTATCTAGGCCGCCGGGCCAGCGTCGGGCGCAATGCCCCGCGCGGTCTGCGCAAGCTCAGACCTTAGGCCAAAAACAGCGGGGGCGGCGGGTCGGCTTCGGTCGGGGCCTCCGCCAACTGCTCGAACGGCACCCAGCCGTCACCGCCCAAAAGCTCCAGCGGCTGGAACCGGGCCTTATAGTCCATCTTGGCGCTGCCACGCACCCAATAGCCCAGATAGACATAGGGGAACCCGGCGCTGCGGGCCTGGCTGATGTGGTCGAGGATGATAAAGGTCCCCAGCGAGCGATCGTTCAGCGTCGGGTCATAGAAGCTATAGACCATCGACAGGCCGTCCCCGAGCACGTCAATGAGCACACAGGCGACCAGATCCCCCGGACCGTCATCGGACGGCGGGCGGCGATACTCGATCAGATGCGTGCGCACGGTCGTATCTTCGATCATGGCCACGAGGTCGGCCCAGCCCATATCGCTCATGCCGCCATCGGGGTGCCGGGCCGCTAGGTAACGCTGCAACAGGTCATAGTGCTCGCGCGTCGCCTCGGCCTCGACCAGATTGCGTTGAAGATCGGCGTTGCGCGCTAAGATCCGGCGATGGGTACGCCCGGCAACAAAGTCCTCGGCAATGATCCGGGCAGACCGGCAGGCCTGACAGGTGGCACAGGCCGGACGATAGGCAATGGTCTGGGACCGGCGAAACCCGGCATGGGTCAGGGCATCATTGACCTGGGCCGCGTCAGACAGGGGTAAATAGGTGAACAGCTTGCGCTCGACCCGGTCCGGTAAATAGGGGCAGGGGCCGGGAACGGTGAAATGGAACCGCAGTTTTCGCGTGATGAACGGCTGGCTCATATCGACCTGAAGGACCCGGGGCTATAGCGCCGGATCTTCAGGCAAAACCGGGGCCTCGCGCAAGAGGACAATCGCGATCCGACGGTTTCCAGCCAGGGTCGGATCGTTGGGATAGAGCGGCTCCTTGGCGGCCTTGCCCGACACCTGAGCGACCCGGTCGGTGTCGATGCCGCTGCTTTCGAGCAGTTGGCGTGAGGCATCGGCGCGGGCAGCCGATAAGGGCCAGTCTGCGGAGCTTCCAGTTCCCCCATTTTCAGCACTGGTGTGGCCGGTGATGCTAACCCGGTTCGGTAGCTGGTTGATCACCCGGCCAATGGCGCGCAGCAAGGTCCGGGCCCGCTCATTGGGCTTGGCCGATCCGGGGTCAAACATGGCCCGGCCTTCCTGGTCGATCAGCTGGATCCGCAGGCCTTCAGGCGTCTGATCAACAATGATGTTCTTGGACAACTCCGCCAGTTCCGGCATGTCCTGCATCGCTTGACGCAACGACTGGGCGGCACTGCGGAACGCGGCATCTTCGCGCTTTTGAATTTCTTCGCGCAGGGCTTCTTCACTGGCCTGTTCCAGATCGGCCGCCGCCTTGCCGCCGTCCTGTTGCGGGCTTTCCTGCGACTGCTGCTCGACAAAGTTCATGCTGCCGGCCTGCATCGCGCCGTCTTCGCCTAGGGCGGTCCCGGCCAGGATCCCGCCGGAGCCGCTGCGCGATTCGGATACGCTGGCCGGGGCGAAATAGTCGGCCACCCCTTGTTTTTGCTCCGGCGAGGTCGCGTTCACCAGCCACATCAACAAGAAGAAGGCCATCATCGCCGTCACGAAGTCGGCATAGGCCACTTTCCAGGCCCCCCCGTGG
>DAITMY010000269.1:0-3136 GCA_036834925.1 Asticcacaulis sp. | reverse complement strand
GTGTGAGATCAAACCCTAAAGCTGACACTCGGGCCGGAAGCCTTTCTGACATGGGTCCCTCACGCTGTGTTGTAACGTCCGTTTAGTTTACGCTTTTACGGCCACGACGCGATGCCAGATCGCGGAGCGCCGCCGGGACAAGAAACACGGGCTCGACAAAATAACGGGTAAACAAGCGTTTAGGATCGTGAAGAAACCGAACCAACCATTCGATCCCGACTTGCCCCGTCCAACGCGGCGGCGTGTAGACCGCGCCCGCCTCGTAGTCAAAAGCAGCCCCAACGGGAAACATAACACAAGGCGGTAGCTGTTCCCGGTTGGCCTGGATCCAGAGCTCCTGCCTCGGCATCCCCATACCCACCAACAGGATATCCGGAGCAAAATCCTGAATTGCCTTCAGCACGCGCGCGTTCTCTTCGCCATCCGTTTTGAAGTAGCCGTGTCTCGCTTCAAGACTAAGCCCGGGATGTCGCTGTCGGATCGCGTCAGCCGCAGGCCCTTCCAACCCGGGCTTTCCTCCCACGTGCATGACCCGCCAGCCCTCAGCAACGGCGCGGGACCAGAATGCCTCTCGAAAATCGAGATAGGTCAGGCGATTTTGGCGCGACAAAGGATAGCCCAGCAACCGGCCCCATAAAATCAGCGGCACCGAGTCAATCTCGATCCGATCAGCAGTGGCATAAAAAGCCCGCATTTGCGGTTCGCGACCGTAAAGATAAAGGCTGTGCAGATTGTGGTTGGCCACCACCGCTTGTCGCTTCTCGACCACCGCCCGGGCGGTGAAATCCAGCATTGACGCGACGGTCAGCTGATCCATTTCTGCCCCGAGCAGGGACACACGCATATCATCCATCATGAGCCCCGGCTTAGCGCCAATCTTTTGAAAGTTCATGAGGATGTAAGGTTAAGGCGCACAGAACATCAAGCCCTGAGCGCCTTAGAGCCTTGCGGCCTTACTAGGTCAGCGGACGCAGAATCACTTCGACGCGACGATTGCGTGAGCGGCCTTCCGGCGTGCCATTATCGGCAATCGGTTGAGACTCGCCACGGCCCGAAACCGCGAGGCGCTCGCGCTGGATACCCTGCGAGACCAGATAATCGGCTACCGAAGCGGCACGGCGCTCAGACAGGGCTTGGTTATAGCCATCATCACCCGTCGAATCCGCATGGCCGATAACGTCAATATAGGTCGACGGATAGTCCCGCAGCGTACGGGCCACATCGCTCAGAACCGGATAGAAGCGCGATTCAACCGAGTCGCGATTCACGCCAAAGCTGATGTCACTTGGCATGTTTAGGACGATGTTGTCGCCCTGACGCGAAACATCGACGCCGGTCCCAGCCAGCTTGCGACGCAGCTCAGCTTGCTGCTTGTCCATGTACATGCCGATACCCGCACCGGCCAGCGCGCCAATCCCGGCGCCCAACATGGCGTTTTTACGAGCCTGCCTCGAGTCGTTGTTGCTGGCGTAGCCCAGAACGGCCCCGGCGGCAGCACCGATAATGGCATTGGTTGCCGTGTTGTTGCGCACAACCTGACCCGTTTGCGGATCCGTGGTGGTGCAGCCAGCCAGGACCAAAGCGGCTCCGCTGACGAGGATAAGAACGCGACGCATGGCAGTCCCCTTATGGTTAAGATTAAAAACGCTTACAGGCAAACTATGACAGCCATAGCATGAACCGGACATGATCAGGGCGTTGGCAGGCCTTCAGGTCTAAATGATGATCGATCAGGGAATGACCGCTACGGTTTTCTCGTCCTTCGCCGCTTGGATTTCACAGCGCCAGGCCGTGACACTGTCCGGGGCTCGTGTCAGCCAAGTCCGCGAGAGGTCCCGAACGGCCGCCAGTTTTTCCGCCAGACGCGGCTCACCGCCCGCCGTGTCTCCCGCCAGCGGACAACGGATGGGGCCGATCTCTTTGCGGGCTTCGACATAGGCCTTGTACTCTGCTGGCGTCAGCACGTAATCACTGCGCCGGAAAGCCTGGCCATCGGCGGACATTTCGAGCTTCGCCGCGCGCGGCTCGCTCTCAGACAAGGTAAAGCGCAAAAGCGTCCCATCGGCTTGACGCTCATAAGGCGTGCGCCCGTTCACACAAGCCGTTGCGGCATCAAACTCAAATGTAATCGGCCCGGCGTCTGCCAAGGGTCGAAGTGATTGTACCCGATCGATCACGCAGGCATAGCGCTTGGCCTCTGCAAGGGGCTGAGACCGGGTATCCGGAACCGTAACGCCCGGAACTTTTACGACCGGCTCGTCCTGTTGCCGCATAAACACCACGGCGCCAACCGCCAAGCCAGTCACCACTGCCAGACCCAGCGCGGACCACAAAAGGCCATGCCCCGCCTTGCTCTCGGGCTTTGCGGCGTTGTGGCGAACTTGAGCCGCTTGAAGCGCCTCCACATTGAGCTGTGGCGGAACAAGATTGGGCGCGGGATTAGGTTCAGGCCCCTCCGGTTCCGGCGGCAAAATAATCGCACGCAGTGGCGTTTCCGGGGCAGACCGACGCCGACGAGTCAGAATGACCCCGATCAAGGCGATGACGAGTATGCCGATCACCACAAGGGCGGCCATCAGCATACGGTCCGTTTGCAGGCGGGCCTGCTCTGCGACTGCAGCCTGCTGACGAAGCTGCAACTGAGCCGCCGTCGCGGCGGCAATTTCGCGCCGAACGGCATCATCCTTGCTGATTTCCGCTTCGGATTTGGCAAAACAGGACGCGGTTTCTGTGCTGATATCGACCCCGGCAGCCAGCAAGAATTTACGCAATTCTGCGGATTGGGTGGCGACGGACTGACCTTGGGGGACAGTGACATCCCCGCTGTCGCTAAGGGTCGACGCGGCCCCCCACGTATTCACACCCACGACCCGGCCACAGGCATCCACCAGCGGGCCACCACTGTTACCGGTATTGATGGGTGCCGTGTGAAAGACAGAATCAACACGGGAACCGTCCGGATTGGTGCTGGCAAAAAGCGCCACCGTGCCTTGCGAGACATAGGGGTCTGCTGGATCCAGAAGCTCTGCGCCCCCCCGTTTCAGCAAACGGTCCGTAATGCCCGGATAGCCCATGGCCAAAACGAGCTCATTTTTCTGGGGCTCTAGCGAAAGGGTCAACGGCTGGACACCAAGAT
>DAITMY010000268.1:0-3142 GCA_036834925.1 Asticcacaulis sp. | reverse complement strand
GATCGATGCGGCGCTGGATTGGATCAAGTCGATCGCATCAGAGCCGGAAGTCGGCACGATCTATACCGGCAAGGTCGTGAAGGTCGTCGATTTCGGGGCCTTCGTGAACTTCTTCGGGGCCAAGGACGGCCTGGTGCACATCAGCCAACTCGCCCCGCACAAGGTCGCCAAAACCACCGACGTGGTCAATGAAGGCGACGAAGTGAAGGTCAAGTTCATGGGCTTCGATGATCGCGGCAAGACCAAGCTGTCGATGAAGGTTGTGGATCAGACCACGGGTGAAGACCTGACCGAAAAGCTCGCTGCTGAGCGCGCTGCGGCCGGGGAAGAGCCCGAGAGCGATGACCGGGGTGATGGCGGCGATCGTCCGCGCCGTCCGCGCCGTCCGCGCCGCGACTAAGTCAGAATTGATGACGGAAAACGGCCTCTTCGGAGGCCGTTTTTTTATGCCCTGACGGATCTGGCGATTTTGAATGTCACGTAATATTCACATCATATGCCCGTTTGTGTTGATATCCTTCGGGTCTATCTGACGGAGGCGGTCATGACGGATTTAAAGCGACGCGATATTCTCAAGGCGATGGCCGGTTCGATGACGGGAGCGGCGGCGCTGGCCGGGCTTCATCCGTCGATTGCCCGGGCGCTGAGCATCCCGGCGGATGTGCGGACCGGCACGATCAAGGACGTGGCCCATGTGGTGATCCTGACCCAGGAAAACCGCTCGTTCGACCACTACTTCGGCACTTTGTCCGGCGTTCAGGGCTTTGGCGACCGATTTGCCTTGCCGGTCGGAACCGAAGGCGAGCGCGAAGACCGGACTGTGTTCGTCCAATCGAATGTCAAACCGGCGGCGGGGGCCCCCAAGCAGATTGCCCCGTTTGCCCTGAAGACGCGCCAGACCTTTGCCCACATGCGCGTCGAAGGCACGCCGCATTCGTTCACCGATGCCCAGGCGGCTTGGGACAATGGCCGCATGAGCCAGTGGACCGAGGCTAAGCACAACCACTCTATGGGATATTTCACCCGCGAGGATATCCCCTTCCAGTTTGCCCTGGCCGAGGCCTTCACGATCTGTGACGCCTATTTCTGTGCGACCCAGACCGGGACCAATACCAACCGCCTGTTCATCTGGACCGGGACCAATGATCCCCACGCCAAGAACAACGGCCCGGCCTTTGACAACAGCTATGATGAGTTAAAGGCCGATCCCCACGGGCATGGCGGCTATACGTGGGTAACCTACCCTGAGCGTCTGCAAGTGGCCGGGATCAGCTGGCAGGTCTATCAGGACGAAAAAGACAATTTCACCGACAACCCTCTGGCTGGGTTCCAGCTGTTCCGGGCCGCAGCGGTGGCCAAGGACGGGCCGGGCGTCGAACTGGCGCGCCGGGCGATCCGCACCCGCCATCTGGATAAGCTCAAGGAAGACGTGCTCAACGGCACCCTGCCGCAAGTGTCCTGGATCGTCGCCCCGGCGGCGGATTCCGAGCACCCGGGACCCTCAAGCCCGGCCCAGGGCGCGGACTACACGGCGCGGGTTCTTGATGCCCTGACGGCCAATCCGGCGGTCTGGGCACGCACGGTCTTCCTGATCAATTTCGATGAGAACGATGGCTTCTTTGACCACGTCCCATCCCCCGCCGCGCCGGCCCGCGATCCAAACGATCCTTCTAAGCTGATTGGCGGCTCAACCGTCCCGGTCAGCGGCGAATATCACGAGCATGTCCGCAATGACAAAGACGGGGCCTATAAGCACCGCCCCTATGGCATGGGGCCGCGGGTACCGCTCTATGTGATTTCGCCCTGGAGCCGCGGCGGTTATGTCGCCTCAGAAGTGTTTGACCACACCAGCGTGATTCGCTTCCTTGAGGCCCGCTTTGGCGTGATGGAACCCAATATCTCGCCCTGGCGTCGGGCTGTGGCCGGGGATCTGACCAGCTGCTTTGATTTCAAGACCCCGAACGACAAGCCGTTCTTTGCTGATCTGCCGCAAACCCTGCCGGACGCCCAAAAGGCCGGAGCCTTGCCGGGTCGGACCGTGCCGCCGGTTCCGGCGGGCTTGAGTGCCCCGGTTCAGGACAAGGGCCGTCGTCGCCGTCGTCCGGTGCCCTATCGCCCCCACATGACAATGGCCGCTGAGGGTGGTGGGATCCGTCTTGATCTGGCTCAGGCGTCGGTCACATCGAAAACACCACGAGCCATGGTCTATCATGTCTATGACCTCAAGCGGCGTGCGGCGCTTCCGGCCCGCTATACGGTCGGATACGGTCAATCTCTGACTCATACGGTTTCGCAAACTGCGGATCTGGATGTGTGGATCACGGGGCCGTCTGGCTTCCATCGCCGGATCCAGGGACAGGGACCCGTGCCGGTGAGGGTGGAAACCCTACATCGGGACGGTCTGATTCTGCGCGTGGCCAATACCGCCAAAAAAGCCGTTATCTTTACCCTGCAAGACGCCAGCTATGGCCAGCCGGAGCAAAGCCTGACAATGGCACCTGGCGAGCACCAAGAGCTGCGTCTCGACCTTACACGGTCGGATAATTGGTACGACCTGATTGTTGCAGTGGGTTCCTATCGCCTGCGTCTTGCCGGTCATGTCGACACCGGCCAGGACGGCTTGACCGACCCAGCTGTCGGGGGCGAAGCGCCGTTGAAACCCTACAGCCTCGTTTGAGGCTGTAGGGGTCTCAGTCACACATCTGGATTGGCAATGCGGATGTCGACGCCTTCGAGTGCCCGGCGGATTTCCGCTCCGGGTTCGCGGTCTGTCACCAGCACATGGATCTGATTGAAATCAAGCGCCCGGATCAGGCCCTGACGGTTGAATTTGGTGTGGTCGGCCAGCAGCACGACTTTCTTAGCGAGCGGGGCCACGGCCCGCTTCAGGTCCGCCTCGGCAAGATGATAGTCGAGAAGGCCACGCTCGGTATCAATTGCCCCAATCGACAGAAACGCGATTTCCGGGGTGAACATCTTCATGAAGGCTTGGGTTTCGGGTCCAAAGCACGAGCAGTAATCCGGGCTGGTTTCGCCGCCTGCGAAATAGATCCGGGCGTTGTTTCGGCCCACCATTTCGCGCGCGACCTCAATCGCGTTCGTCACAATCGACAGATTGCGGGCCCGGGTCAGGGCCTTTGAC
>DAITMY010000267.1:0-3207 GCA_036834925.1 Asticcacaulis sp. | reverse complement strand
GACCGTGCGAAGCCGTCCGTCCCACCTGATCCTAACCCAAGTTTCACAAACAAGGCGCTGAGCGCAGCTAAGCGGAGGGGGATAGCGCGGCAGATTTGCCTGTAACCGGCGCATCGGCTTGTCGCCAAAGAACCCCCTCCGTCACGCCTTCGGCGCGCCACCTCCCCGCCGTAACCGGCAGGGAGGAGAAGAAAGGCCGCGGTCTGGACCGGATAGATGGGTAACAGTTTACCCCTCCCCGCCGTGACCGGCAGGGAGGAGAAGACCCCGCCCATCGCCTGAGGACCGCAATCCCTTATGGCGCAAGCGATTGTGACAGAAATATAAAACCGTATGCGGATAAAAACGCGCAATCCCTTGCCGGGCTTAGGATTTCGTTGATAACGTTTTTGGACTTTTGTGAGATTTTTTGCTTTACAAGCCCCGTCGTTTTCCTTAAGTGCGGGGCTTCCGGCGGACCCCGAGGACACTTGAAACGCTGCTAACGCCGGTCTGGGTTCAACAATACGTTGTGGGGTTTCGTGCGGTGGGCATCTACCAATCGTCCCTGGACCTGGTCCGTGAGCGGTCCCCGGAGCGTCCTGTCGCACTTGTGCGACCGGCGTCGGTAAAGCTAGCGGCGCAGTGGTTCCAGGAAAATTTTAAGGGTGAGGTCTTTTACGCAGTAAAAGCCAATCCTTCTCCGTGGGTCATTCAGACTCTGGCGGACGCCGGGGTGCGATCATTTGATGTCGCCTCCCTTCCGGAAATCGAGCTCGTCAAGGCGATTGCGCCTGAGGCTCGCCTTGCCTTCATGCACCCGGTCAAGAGCCGCGCGGCCATTACGCGCGCCTACTTTGACTATGGGGTTCGGACCTTCTCGCTCGACACCCATGACGAGCTGCAGAAGATCCTCGACGCCACGGGCGGGGCCAAGGATCTCAATCTGATCGTGCGCCTGTCGGCCTCGGGCGAAGGCTCGAACCTGCCGCTGACGGGCAAGTTCGGCGTGTCGCAGTTCGACGCCCCGGCCCTGTTGCTGGCCGCGCGCCGGGCAACCCAGGATCTGATGGGGATTTCGTTCCACGTCGGTAGCCAATGCATGCGTCCGACCTCCTATGCCGCGACCATGGCCTCGGCCTCGCGCTCGCTGGTTCGCGCCGGGGTGTTTGCCGATGTGGTGGATGTGGGCGGCGGTTTCCCGTCGGTCTATCCGGGTATGATCCCGCCGTCGCTCGATGAGTATATGGGCGCCATTGAGCGCGCCTTTGCCGAGATGATGGTGCACGAAACCACCGAGCTGTGGGCCGAACCGGGCCGCTCGCTCGTGGCCGAAAGCACCTCGGTGCTGGTCAAGGTCGAGCTGCGCAAGGGCGACGCGCTCTATATCAACGACGGCTCCTATGGGACGCTGTTCGACGCCACCCACGCCAAATGGCCGTTCCCGGTCAAGCTGGTACGCGATGGCGCGTCCGACAGCGAGCTGAAGCCCTATCGCTTCTATGGCCCGACCTGCGACTCCATCGACCAGATGCCGGGACCCTATTGGTTGCCCGCCGATGTGCGCGAAGGCGACTACATCGAAATCGGTATGCTGGGCGCTTACGGCGTGGCCATGGCCACCCGCTTCAACGGCTATGGCGATGTCGAGACCGAAGAAGTGAGCGAAGCCCCGATGGCCTCGATGTTCGGCATGGCACCGCGCAATCTTGTGATGCCGCGCAGCGCCTATGAAGACGAGAAGGTCGTGCGTTTTGCTCGGCCCAAGGCTACGAAGAAGCGCCGCCGCAAATAGGCTGGATGCTTTGATTCGTTCTTAGCGTCGGCCCGTCGCTCCGTCCGGGCCGGCGCTTTTTATTTCGGACGGGCGCTCACACTCTTAGGGATTCAAGAGCATGAACGCTGAAGTAAACTCGAACATGAAGGCGGAGCTGCTGGCCCACACGGTCGAGCATGTGGACATCACCAGCTATGACGCGCGTCCGATCATCGATTCGATGCGCAAGATGAGCTTTTCGAGCCGCGACACCGCCCGCGCGGCCGACATCTTTAACATGGCCATCGAAGACCAGACCTGCTCGCCCTGGCTGATCTTGGCGGGCTCGACCTCGGCCGGCGGGTGCATGCATGTGTACCGCGACATGGTCAAGTTCGGCATGATCGACGCCATCGTCGCCACCGGCGCCTCGATCGTCGACATGGACTTCTTTGAGGCCCTGGGCTTCAAGCACTATCAGGCCGCCGGTCCCGTGGACGACAACGTCCTGCGCGATAACTATATCGACCGCATCTACGACACCTATATCGACGAAGAAGAGCTGCAGGCCTGTGACCACACGATCCTCGAGATCGCCAACCGTCTGGAGCCGCGCGGCTATTCCTCGCGCGAGTTCATCTGGGAAATGGGCAAGTGGCTGTCCGAAGGCAATGCCAAGAAAGAAGGCAGCCTGATCCAGACCGCCTATGAAGAGGGCGTGCCGATCTTCTGTCCGGCCTTTGTCGATAGCTCGGCGGGCTTTGGCCTTGTGAAGCACCAGAAGGAGCGCGCCGCCGCCGGTCAGCCCTATATGATGCTCGACGCCATCGCCGACTTCCGCGAACTGACCGACATCAAGATCGCGGCCGGGACCACTGGCCTGTTCATGGTCGGCGGCGGGGTGCCGAAGAACTTTGCCCAGGACACCGTCGTCTGTGCGGAAATCCTCGGCGTCGAAGCCGACATGCACAAATATGCGGTTCAGATCACAGTCGCCGATGTGCGCGACGGGGCCTGTTCGTCCTCGACCCTCAAGGAAGCCGCCTCGTGGGGCAAGGTCTCGACCACCTATGAGCAGATGGTCTTTGCCGAAGCCACCACGGTGGTGCCGCTGATCGCCTCGGACGCCTATCACCGGGGCCTGTGGAAATCGCGCGAGAAGCGCCGCTGGGCTAAACTGTTCGGCAAGTGAGTTCGTAGAGAGACATGCCGGGCGGTTCCACCGCCGCCCGGGAATGTCTTTGTTTCGCCAGCCCCTGAAATAGTCTTACTGTCCGAGTAACCTTTGGCGTTGACGATTGCGTAACAGAGTTCTGGCAGAACAGGTTCAACAGAGTTTTTTTCGCAAAACTGACTTTTTTTCACTTATGTGACTAGCGGTCAGTCTAAAGTGTAACTAGATACAACGTAACACAGGGACACTGCGGTTCCGCCCCCCTCCCTCCAGCGGGCCGCAGTTATGATCGACCGGG
>DAITMY010000266.1:0-3250 GCA_036834925.1 Asticcacaulis sp. | reverse complement strand
TTCCAAGGCCGCGACCAAGGGGCAATGGCAAGGCGGTGAAGGTGTGTGGTCGGAATTTGACCGCCTGATGGAACGCCGCAAAAACGGGGCTCTGGTCTGAATTTGTCTCGGATCCCATCGAACCGTTTGTCATATCGAAACGGTAAGAGGAATGAGCGCGTGATCAGCCGGGGCCGTCCATGGTGCAGTCAATTTTTTCAAGCGACCCAAACCTCGGTCGAAGAACACTGTTGAGTGGAGTCGCTGGGGCTTTGGCTCTGGCGACGTCCGGTTGTTCGACCTTGAGCCTGTTTAACCAGTTCACACCCAAGGATTCGGGCGTGCGCTTGGCACAACGGGCTTTGAGTTTCGGGCCCCACCCGCGTCAATCGCTTGATCTATACCTGCCCGACACCCGCGCCTCATACCCCATACCGCTGATCGTGTTCTACTATGGCGGCGGTTGGGACTCAGGACGCAAAGAGGACTACGCATGGGCGGCGCACGCCCTAGCCTCCTTAGGGTATGCCGTGGCCGTACCGGATTATCGGCTGGTCCCCGAAGTGCATTTTCCAGCCTTCATAGAAGATAGCGCCGCAGCGATTGCCGCCCTGCAGAACAAAGCAGAACAATGGGGGTTAGATCCTCGCCGAGTCGCCCTGATCGGTCATTCTGCGGGCGGCTATAATGCCATGATGACCGGCCTTAATACACGCTACCTTGAACAAGCCGGTGGCGATCCGACCGGCATCCGGGCGGTTATCGGCCTGGCGGGGGCCTATAGCTTCTTGCCGCTGGTCCATCCCGGAGCAATTGCCGCCATGGGGAAATGGCCCGCACCCGAAGAAACCCAGCCCGCGACCTTTGCCCGAGCCGATGCCCCAGAGGTGATGGTGATCTGGAGCGAGGCCGATACGGTCATTGAGCCCCGCAACGTCCATGAGCTCAAAGCGGCCTTGTCGGCCAAGGGGCGAACACTGACCGAGATCCACTATCCTGGCCTGAGTCATCAAGATCTGGTGGCCGCGCTTTCGGTTCCGTTCCGCAAAAAAGCGCCGATGCGGGCGGATATCCAGACGTTCTTAACCCGGCATCTCTAAGGGTTGAGTCCTGCGCTCTCGTATCAGCTCATGGCTGAATGACGAGGGGCTTGGCAAACGGCGTTCTGTTCATTACGGTGGGATATGGAACACTATACGACTGCACCGGCGGCTGTGGACCGCCTCAAAGCTCTTTATAGCCAAGCCGTGAGCGCCCTTCGTGAGGCGCTTTTTGTTTATCTGGACACCGGACAGAAGCCTGATCCAACCGCGCGAAAGGCCGGATGGTTCAGCTACCCGCTGCTTCGGGTTCATTGGGATGGTGAGGGCCCGAGCCAGCTCCCGCTCCGCGCCTATGGTCGGATGACACGGCCGGGCACTTATGAAACCACCCTGACTCGGCCCGAGCTGTTTGAAGACTATCTGGCCGAACAGCTTGGCTATTTGGAACGCGATTACGGCGCAACCTTCAGCGTTGGGGCCTCGTCTCAGGAAATTCCCTATCCCTATGTGCTGGACGGGGCCAATCTGGATCTCAACGCGACAACCTCGACGGATCTGGCGCGCTGGTTTCCGGCGACGGACCTAGCCCATATCGGCAATGAGATCGCTGACGGCCTGTGGCAAGCCAATGGTGACCAGACCATGCCACTGGCTCTGTTTGATGGCCTGCGCACGGATTTTTCCCTGGCTCGGCTCAAGCACTATACCGGCGCCCCGGCCGAACACGTTCAGGGCTATGTGCTGATGACCAACTATCATCGGTACGTTGATGCCTTTGTCGACTGGGCTATCGAACAGCTGCGCCAGCCGGACAGCCCCTATACGGCGCTCTCCTGTGCCGGGGGCGTCGTTGTGACCAAGGATACACCCGACGCCGCACAGTTGGTCGCAGATGCCCCTTGGCGCAAACACCAGATGCCCGCTTATCACCTGATGGCCCCCGGTCGTCGCGGCATTACGCTGGTCAACATCGGCGTCGGCCCATCGAACGCCAAGACGATCACAGACCATCTGGCAGTGCTACGGCCCCATGCCTGGCTTATGATTGGCCATTGCGGTGGCCTGCGCCCCAGCCAGACCATTGGCGACTATGTCTTGGCCCACGCCTATCTGCGTGATGATCATGTGCTCGACAGCGTACTACCCCGCGAGATTCCCATCCCGCCCATCGCCGAAGTCCAGCAGGCCTTGCAAAAGGCGGCAGAGCTGGTCACGGGCGAGGCTCCGGAAGACCTCAAGCGACGGCTGCGGACCGGCACCATTGTCACCACCGACGACCGGAACTGGGAGCTACAATATAGCCTCAGCGCCATTCGCTTTTCACAATCGCGCGCGGTCGGCATCGACATGGAAAGCGCCACCATCGCGGCGCAGGGCTATCGTTTCCGGGTCCCCTACGGCACGCTCTTGTGCGTTTCGGATAAGCCTTTGCACGGCGAACTGAAACTACCAGGTCAGGCCAACCGCTTTTACGATCGGGCGATTGGCGAGCACATCCGCATCGGTATCAAGACCGTTGAGGTGCTGCGTGACGCAGGCAACCGGCTGCATTCGCGTAAGCTGAGAGCCTTTGATGAGCCGCCCTTCAGATAAGCGCACAAAGCACTTTACATTTCAAAGTTAAGTGTTAGGCTCTCCTCATAATCGGTGAGGAGAGCCGCCATGACCCAAGACGAAACCCACGATCCAAACACCCTTTATGGGGATATCGCCTATATCAAGGCCCTTGCTCAAGCGGGCTTTAGCGCCCCTTTGCAAAACGGCATGATCCTGGTTGCCGCCGGGCTGATCTTCGGTACGGCCAGTGTCGTCCACTGGGCGATAATCAATAAGCTGGTGGGCTTGGGTCCGACCGCTATTGCCATTAGCTGGCTGGCCAGTGCGGTCGTGTTTGGCCTCGTGATGTTTTTCCAGATCCGGTCTATCCACCAGAACCCCATGGCCCAAAACCATACCAATCAGGCCTCAGGATCCGTTTGGACGGCAGCAGGCTACGGGATTTTCTCGCTGTTCGTGGTCCTGATTCTTGCGGGCGCGCGCCTCAATATGACTGAGGTGCTGATGAACCTGATCGCCCCCGGCGTGATGTTGTTTTATGGGATCGCCTGGAGCAGCTCGGCGATGATCTGTCGCAAAGGCTGGATGCACGGCGTTGCAATTGGGTGCTTTGCAACGGCGGCCCTGCTGGGATGGTTCATTCAAGATCCGAACCAGATGCTGATCTATGC
>DAITMY010000265.1:0-3272 GCA_036834925.1 Asticcacaulis sp. | reverse complement strand
GGCCTACGGCCTCTGGCTGGGCCATAAGGGTCGCGATTTTTGCGCCCCCGCCAGATTGGCCAAAGATCAGGATCCGGCTTGGGTCCCCACCGAAATCGCGGATGTGGGTTCGGATCCAGTGCAAAGCCAAAATTAAGTCCGCTTGCCCCGCATTCCCGGATCCGAAATAGCGTTCTGACGGTCCCCCTACTTTTCGGGCAATCGGATCAAGATAGAGATACCCGAACACATTCAGCCGATGATTGATCCGCACCACAACCACGTCATGCTTGGCGGCTAAAGCCGCTCCATCATAAAGTGGATCTGCGGCAGTACCCGTCATATAAGCCCCGCCATGCACATAGACGAGGACGGGTCGCTGGGCTGAGTCACACTGCGGTGTCGTCAGATTGAGAAACAAACAATCCTCAGATTGCGGCACGTCCGTGGCCGCATTCTGCCAGCAAGCCCGTTGACGCTCCGGACCATTGCCTATGCCGCGCCAAGGCTCCGGTTCCCGTGGGGCCTGAAAACGCGAGGGGCCTGTATCTGCGCCATATGGAATGCCGTCAAAAGCGATAACCCCGTCCTGAATTCGGCCCTCAACCATCCCAGAGCGGGTCGCGATGCGAACAGTCCGTGTACGGATAGGCTTGGCAACAGACTCGCTTACTATGCCCGTCGCGATCAGAGCGCCCGCGCCGCCCCCAGCAATCACAGAGCGGCGATTGATTGCGCACGCCGTCATTGCGGCGACTCTTCAATTAAATAGGGGGCAAGGTCCGGTACGGCTGTGCCGAGCGCCTGGGTAAATGCATACGCCGTTCGCATCGCGCCCTCAGTCCCGAGATGCGTATAGTCAAAATAAGGCGTGATCCGGTGACGGGCCGGACCGCTTTCGGGCGCGGGCCGGGGGTCAGGCTTACCCGCGGCTTTTCCGCTCGTTCCGGTTCTGGCTGCAAGGACAAGAGCCGGATCCGGAGCGACTTGGGCAAAGCTCAGCGACCCTACCGGGCCCGCGACGATGGTTTGCTCACGGCTGACGGCATTGAGCTCCACCAATGGAACCGAATGATCCCGGGCAACCGACCGCATAGCCGCAACCCAAGGCGCCAGATCATCAACCAGCACACCGTCTTTAAAACTGCGTCTTGTCAAAGGCGTCACCAACACCGGTATGGCCCCCGCCGCCCGAGTCTCGCGGATATAAGCCACGAGGTTCGCCGGATATTCCGTTTTCAGATCTGTGGACCGCCCAGGCTTGCCGGGCATATCGTTGTGGCCGAACTGGATCAGCACATAGGTTTTGCTATGGCGCGGGTTACGCATCTCGCCCAAGGCCACGTCCCAGGACCCTTCGGCTCGGTAAGATGAGGTCGAACGGCCCCCTCGCCCGAGGTTAAGGCAAGCAACAGCCGGGGCCACATGATAGGCGCAGAAGGCCCCGCCATAGCCAGTCTGACTTTGCATGGTCGAGTCCCCAACCAATACGATCTTGAGGGTATTGATCGAGGTTTGAACCGGCGGCGTTGGTTCAGACGCCAAAGCTTGAGTGAGGCTAAAGACCAGACTGAATGAGAGCAGGAGTCTCGAAAACAAGGGGCTGAGAGCCGATTTCATAACACGCTCCACTCTGGTGGCTTGATTCAAGGCGGGATCACTCTAAACTCGCATTGACACCGGTGTCTATGGGCGAACGCAGGAGTGGACAAAACCATGAGACTCGACCGCCGCCATTTGTTTAAACAAGGCCTTCTTGGCCTAGCCGGTGGAACAGGGTTAGCAGGGCTGCTTCCAGGGCACTCAAGATCTGAAACGCAAAAGACTCCTTCGCCAATCTGTGATGCCCGTGAAGAGCCGCAATGGTCTCGGGGTCCAGAAGGCCAAAGACTAGCGGACCTAGGCGATGGGCGGTTCCTGAACCCGATTGTCTCTGGCGACCGGCCAGACCCCTCGATCTTGCGCGTAGTAAAGCGTGGGAAAGTCTTGTTCTACATGGTCTTTTCAACGTTTGATGTTTATCCGGGCCTGCTGATCTGGCGCTCAGAAGACTTGCTGAACTGGACCCCGGTGACGGCGGCTCTGACGACACCCGTCGGATCGGTATGGGCACCAGAGTTATGCGCCCACAAGGGACGCTACTACCTTTACTTTCCAACCAAGGCGAATGGTCAGCCCGGGTCCAAAACCACAAATTGGGTGATGACGGCGCCCGACCCGGAAGGTCCGTGGAGCGAGCCCCTTGACCTGAACCTGCCGCGTAACATTGACCCCGGCCATGCTGTCGCTGAGGATGGTAGCCGCTGGCTGTTCCTGAATGGCGGACAGCGAGTCAGACTATCGGATGATGGGCTGCGGACACTCGGTGTGCCGGAAAAAGTCTATGACCCCTGGCGATACCCCTCTGATTGGGATGTTGAAGGCTTTTCCCCTGAGGGCCCAAAAATTTTCCGCAGAGGGGCTTGGTTCTACATGGTGACCGCCGTCGGTGGCACAGCCGGCCCGCCGACTGGCCACATGGTCATTGCGGCCCGGTCGCGCAGTCTGCACGGTCCTTGGGAACACCATCCGCGTAACCCGTTAGTGCGAACACAAAACCGCAACGAACTGTGGTGGTCGCGGGGCCATGCCACAATCTTTGAAGCCAGCCCGGGCAATTGGTGGGCTGTCTATCATGGTTATGAACGGGACTTTGTGACTCTAGGGCGCCAGACCCTGTTAGCGCCCGTCACATGGGACTCAGACGGCTGGTTTGACATTGGCGGTGGGGATCTGTCCAAGCCGCTTCGCGTGCCCTTCCCGGGCCAAGCGCAAGGATCCTTTAAACCGAACGCCCTATCCGATGATTTCCGCGACGATACCTATGGCATTAAGTGGGCCTTTTTTAAGCCCGATGCGGCTGACAAGGCTAGGATCCGCCGCGAGAATGGCCAGCTGATCCTGTCTGCACGCGGCCAGTCGCCACGGACGTCATCGCCGTTGTGCCTGACGGTCGGTGACCGACGCTATAGCGTCACCTGTCGGATCCGCTTGGGCGAAGGGACCACCGCCGGTGTGGTGCTGTTTTACGATGACCAGCTCTACTGTGGTTTAGGGTTTGATGCCGAGCGCTTTGTCACGCACCAGTATGGGCTGGAACGCGGCCGTCCGGCGAACCCCTATGGCTGCGCTTTGTGGTTACGGGTGCTGAACCGAGACCATATCGTCAGCTATTGGCTGTCTAAAGACGGTGAGCAGTGGGATCGCTTTGATCGCGGCATGGATGTGTCAGGCTATCATCACAATACCAAGGG
>DAITMY010000264.1:0-3291 GCA_036834925.1 Asticcacaulis sp. | reverse complement strand
ATCGGGTACAGACGCGAGGATGATGCGCGATTGGGGGATGGGTCTTCTGTGCGGATCCCCTCCGCCCCGTGCCGGGGCACCTCCCCTTGGAAAGGGGAGGTGAGACAGGGGGATTATCATTTATTTCGTCATCCTCGGGCGTAGTCCCGAGGATCTCTAGGCCCTTTCTGCGGCTGACCCTCGGATCAAGTCCGAGGGTGACGGTCTAGGAAGAATACTTACCGTCGCCGCGATCTCACCCCTAGAACGGGCTGAATTTTTCCACCAGCGATTGGGTCACGGTCGGGGCCTGCATGCGGCTGACGTCACCGCGCCCGCCATAGGAGATGCGGGCCTCCGCGATCTGGGTGTGCTTGATGGTGTTGGCCGACGAGACGTCTTCGGGGCGCACGATCCCGGCGACGGTCAGCTCGCGCACTTCGCGGTTGGTGCGCACTTCTTGGCGGCCTTGGATCACCAGATTGCCATTGGGCATGACCGCGGCCACCACAGCGGCGATGGTCAGGGAGACCTTTTCCGAACGGCTGACGCTGCCGTTGCCGTCGAACTTGTTCTCGTTCTGGGTGCTGATGCCCTTGCTCGGGTCAAACTCCGAGGGCAGCACCTTGCCGAGGCTCGATTCCAGTCCGAACAGCGACGGGATGCTGTTGCTGGTGCTGCCGGTGCGGCTGCGGCTGGTGGTGTTGCTGGTCTGTGCGCGGTCATCAATGTCGATCTGAACCGTTAGAATGTCCCCGACCTTGCGGGCGCGCTGATCGTTGAAAAAGGCCCGCGCCCCGTTGCGCCACAGTGAATTGGACGAAGCGGGCTGAGCCACCGGCGGCATCACCACCATCTGGGTCTGGGGCGTCATGGCGGCTGGATAGCCCATGGGGGCCAGCTGCGGCCCTTGGACGGCTTCCTTGACGGTCGAACAGGCCCCCAGCGACAGGACGGATAAGCACAGGACGGTGAGGCTGAGGGCCGTTAGGGTGGGGGACTTACGCAGGGTCATGGGATTTCCGCTCAGAAGGAGTTGGACGCATTGGCCCGGACGGCGAGCGCCTCGGGTCCGGCGACGGCCTGTCCTGGGCCGGTCGCGACGGCATCAATCGTTTTCTTCGATTGCGGATTGAGAATGGCAAAGGGCTGACCGGCCGCGGCATCGCTTTGGGCCAAGCCGGTCATGGCCAGGGTGACGCCGCCAGAACGCCAGGTGACCTGGACGGCTTCGTTTTTCTTGATCACCATCGGCGCGGCCAGATCGCGATCGGCGACCGGCACGCCGACGCGCAGGGCGTAGCGGGCGGTCTTGCCGATGGCGCGGGCCGGATCCTGGATCCCGCCTGGGCGCACAAGGTGGCTATCGACCTTGACCCAGCTTAAGTCTTCGGGACGCACCACATCGCCGGCCATCAGCGGGCGGGTCAGGACCAGCACCTCTGTCTGGCGGGCCGAAGCGGTTTGAAGTGACGCGGGTCGCGAGGTCGAAGCGGGCGAAGCCGCATTGGCAGAGGCCCCCATGGCCTCGACGCCCTGACGCACGATCACCCGGCGGATGCCCGCCGTATTGGTCCAGATCAGGCCCGAGCGCGCGGCCAAGGCTTGCAGGCGACCGGCATCCAGTACCGCCGAAGGGCCGTTCCGCGTGCCGATGACTACCCCGGCGGCGGCCCCGGCGTTGTCGAACACTTCGCCAAGGGTGATCCGCCCGTCGCCATCGCTGATGTCGGCGCGCAGCTCCACGGGCGTGCCAGCCGCATGGGCCACCGACCCAAGGGCCGGGCAGACGGCCGCGAGGGCGGCCAGCGACAAGGTCCAGAAATGGGCGCGGCTCATCCGGATCATGACCGCAGCTGGGCGGTGACCGCCATCATCTGATCCGAGGTCGAGATGACCTTGGAATTCATCTCATAGGCCCGCTGGGCCACGATCATGGACGTGATCTCATTAACGGCATCGACGTTTGAGGCCTCGGTATAGCCCTGCATGATCGTGCCAAAGCCGGGCGATCCCGGGGCGGCCACATTGGCCGGGCCCGATGCGCCGCTTTCCAGAAGCAGGTTGTCCCCGATGGCCTCAAGCCCGGCCTCGTTGAAGAAGTTGGCCAGTTCGAGCTGGCCGATGATCTGGGGGGCCGGGACACCGCTGGTGGTGGCCTGGACCTGTCCGGTCTTGGAAATGCTGACCTGGATGGCGTCCTGGGGCACGGTGATCTGCGGCTGGATCAGGTAGCCGTCCTTGGTCACCAACTGGCCTTGATCATTGACCGAGAAATTCCCCGCACGGGTATAGGCGGTCTCGCCCGAGGGCATCAGGACCTGGAAATAGCCCTTGCCGCTGACCGCCATGTCATAGGGGTTATCGGTGCGCTGCGGGCTACCCTGCTGGGTGATGCGATAGACCGCGCCCGACTTGACCCCCATACCGATCTGGATGCCGGTCGGCACGACGGTGCCAGTTTCCGAGGACTGGGCGCCCATGCGCTCGACGTTGTGGTACAGCAGGTCCTGAAACTCGGCCCGCTGCTTTTTGTAGCCAACGGTGTTCATGTTGGCGATGTTGTTCGAAATGACTTCGACGTTTAGTTGCTGGGCGGCCATGCCGCTGGCTGCAGTCCGAAGGGCGCGCATCAGACGTCTCCTTAGTTCACACGACCGAGGCGCTCGACCGAGCGGCGCGACAGGTCTTCGGTGTTAGAAATGATCTTCGCCAGACTTTCGTAGGCGCGGTTGATCTCGATCAGCTTGGTGATCTCGACCACAGGATTGACATTGGATTCTTCCAAAAAGCCTTGGCGGATCCGGGCATCATTGGCCGCCACCGGCTGGATATTGGTCGGGTTGGCAAAAAGGGTGTCGCCATCCTTGGTCAGGACCGACAGATTGGCAAAGCGCTGGACGCCGATCCGGCCCACGCGCTGGCCTTGCTGGCTGACGATCCCGTCGGCGGAAACGGTGGGTTCGCCCTGTTGCGGATTTAACGTGATCTCGGCCCCGCCTTCACCCTTGACCGGATAGCCCTGGGCGGTGACGAGCACACCGTTCGGCGAGACGGTAAAGTTGCCAGCACGCGTGTAGCGCGGCCCTTGGGGGGTCTCGACCTCAAAGAACGCGCCTTCGCCGTCGAGCGCCAGATCCAGCGGATTGCCGGTTTGTTTGAGGTTGCCCGGGCGAAAATCACGATTGACCTGATGATCGAGCACGAAATTGACCGGCCCCCGAACCTGATCATTACGAGCAGGTCGGGCGGTCTCGGTATGGATCTCCAACGACTCCAGCTTGAAGCCGGTGGTGTTCATGTTGGCGATAT
>DAITMY010000263.1:0-3292 GCA_036834925.1 Asticcacaulis sp. | reverse complement strand
TTACCCAGCCCTTCAGCGCGCCGCTTTCGTCCTATCGCATCTCCAGCCCCTACGGCGTTCGGCGTATCCTCAATGGTGAGCCACGCACACCCCACTACGGCATTGACCTTGCGGCCCCCAATGGCACCCCTGTTCTTGCGCCCCAAAGCGCCCAAGTGGTCATGGCGGATCCCGACCTTCATTTCGAAGGCGGCTTTGTCATGCTGGATCATGGCCAGGGTCTGATCACCCAGTATCTGCACCTATCAGATGTGAGCGTTCGCTTGGGGCAGACCGTCAGTCAGGGCGAGGTGATTGGCAAGGTTGGCGCCACAGGCCGCGCCACAGGCCCGCATCTTTGCTGGCGAATGAAATGGCGCGATCAAAATTTGGATCCATCCTTGTGGTTATTGCCACGTAATCGCCTGTAACCTTCTATCGCATCGAACGAACGTCCATTGCGTTAAGGTCCCGTCAACCATTTCTGGCGCCTGATAACGCGGATCGCTTGGCCAAGGCTTTGCGGAGACGTGACGCGAGTGCGCGCACGCTGATAACCCCGGGGCGGGATACATGACTGACTATAGCGCCGTAAATCTTCTACTCGTGGAAGACAATCAGCATATGCGCGCCATAGTCACGGCCATTCTCAAGGGCGCCGGCTTGCGTAATGTGCGTGAAGCCCGCGATGGGGCCGAAGCGCTGGACATGATGCGCAATTTCCCAACCGACATTGCTTTGGTTGACTACAACATGTTCCCGATTGACGGGGTCGAATTCACCCGCATGTTGCGCAATGCCACCGACAGCCCGAACCGCTATCTGCCGGTGATCATGATTACGGGCCATGCGGAGCGGTCACGAGTGATCGAGGCGCGCGATGCCGGTGTCAACGAGTTCGTGGTTAAGCCCTTGACGGCACGGGCCCTTTTGGCACGGCTGGAAATCGTCATTATGCGGCCTCGCCCCTTTGTCCGTTGCACCTCTTATTTTGGGCCGGATCGCCGCCGCGCTACACACCCCGACTACCCGGGCCCGTTCCGCCGCTCCACAGACTCTCGCTAAAATATTAATCAAGGTTAACCAGAGCTTCTCGAATCAGAGCAGCTTCGGGTAGTGTCCGGAGTTATGAAAAAGTTTCGCGCCATGGGTAAGCTCACGACCGCCTTGCTATTAGGCACCTACGTTACGATCGGGCTGATCGTGGCGGCCTTGCTGTGGAATGGGGGCTCAGACTGGGCCGCCTCCATGGGGGCCATGCTTGGGACAATCGCCCTGTGCGTCGCAGCCCATGTCATGGTCACGAGAGGGATTTCCGAAGGCAAATTGCGCAAGGAAATCGGCAATGTGCGCGAAGCGCAACGCCTGATGACCGATGCCCTTGAAAGCACACAGTTTGCGATCAACGACCTGTCGGAGCGGATGGCCGTCACAGCCCAGAAGCGCTCCGAGGAACTCAGCGACGAAGTGCGGATGATCGAGACCCTAGTCAAACGTATGGGCGAGGATCTGGAGCAAAAGCTGTCATCTTGGAAAGCCGCGCCGATTTCGTTGCATGGCGCGCGCCGAGATCGTCAGGCCATGGCCCTGATCGAAACGGTCCGCGAAGCGTTGATCGAGAACCGGGTGGATCTGTACCTCCAGCCTGTCGTTAGCCTGCCTCAGCGCAAAACCATCTTCTATGAAAGCTTCTCGCGCCTGCGCGACGAGACCGGCCGTATCATCATGCCCGCCGAGTATCTGGCTGTGGCCGAGCCCGAAGGTCTGGTCCCTGCCATCGACAACCTTTTGCTGTTCCGCTGCGTCCAGATCGTGCGCCGCTTGGCCAAGCAGGATCGCAAGATCGGTATCTTCTGCAACATCTCCCTCACCTCTCTGGGTGATGAGACCTTTTTCCCGCAGTTTCTGGCCTTCCTGTCGGAAAACCGCGACCTCTCCGGCGCCCTGATTTTTGAACTGGGTCAAGATGCCTTTGCTCAGCGCGGCGCGATTGAAGCCCGCAACATGGCCAAGCTCGCCGACCTTGGCTTCCGCTTCTCGATCGACAAGGTTAATACGCTCGACTTTGACCTTCAGGACTTGCAGCGCGCCGATGTGAAATTCTGCAAAGTCGGGGCTCAGCTGCTCCTTGAACAGCTCCTGGATGGCGAAGGCACAACCGGCCTCAAGGCCATGCGGGATATACACGCCGGTGACTTTGCCGCGCTGCTCGCCCGCTATGGCATCGAGCTGATCGCCGAAAAGGTCGAGAATGAGCGCCAGGTTGTCGATGTTCTGGATCTCGAAGTCGCCTATGCTCAGGGCCACCTGTTCGGCGAACCACGCGCGATCAAGGAGCAGGTGCTGGCGGAAACCGATCCCCCGGCTGACTTCCTGCGTACGGCCCTGACCCTCAAACGCCGCCGCGTGGCTTAAGTTCAGCGAGGAATGGCACAAATTGCCAAGCTCCACCGTTGACGTTCGGCTTGCCTGCGTTTAGCCGGAACCTATGGAAACGCTGCCGAACCAAGTTCTGACTCACCCTGCTCCGATCGCCCTGTCGGGCCTGTCTGAGATTGCTGACCGTTACGACGCCATCCTGTGCGATGTCTGGGGCGTCATCCATAACGGGCGCCACCACTTTCCCGAGGCCTGCAAGGCCCTGATCCGCTTTCAGGAGACCCGAGGGCCGGTTCTGCTCATTTCCAATTCACCGCGTCCGTCGGCCGATCTTCAGGCCCAGATGCGCGCCCTGTCGGTCCCGGATACGGCCTGGTCCGCGACGGTGTCATCTGGCGATGCCACCCGCTTTGAGCTTTTGGCCCGCTCACCCGGCAAGGCTTGGGTGATCGGAGATGCCCGCGAGTCCAGTCTCTATGCCGACAGCGGACTAGACCTGTCCGGCACGCCCGAAGATGCCGACTTCATCAGCTGCACCAGCCCCTACAACGACGAAAGCGATGTGCCGGAAGACTACCGCACCCGTTTCGAGGTTGCGATTGCCCGCAACCTGACCATGATCTGTGCCAATCCCGACCGGATCGTTCAGCGCGGCGACCGCCTGATCCTGTGTGCCGGGGCCCTGGCCGACCTCTATGCTGCCATGGGCGGTCAGGTCATCATGGCGGGCAAGCCGTTTGCACCGATCTATGAACAAAGCTTGGCGCGTCTGGAGGCCCTCAAGGGCGCACCCATTGCCCGCTCGCGCATCCTCGCCATTGGCGATGGCCTTCCCACCGATATCCTCGGGGCAAATGATCAGGATCTCGATGTCCTGCTAATCACGTCGGGCATCCATGCCGAAGAAGCCACCGGCCCCGATGGTCACATGGAC
>DAITMY010000262.1:0-3295 GCA_036834925.1 Asticcacaulis sp. | reverse complement strand
CCTTCATATAGGAGGGATTAAGGGGGTCTTACGCAGAATGACGGTTACAAACCGCCTGTTTTGATCACGCTATCTTGAGCTGGCGTTTACGCTCAACAGAGGAGGGAATTCTCAGGGCTTCACGGTATTTGGCGACCGTCCGGCGGGCGATATCGACCCCAGCTTCTTTGAGAATTTCCACGATCCGGTCGTCGGACAAAATGGTCCCGGTATCGCGTTCCTGATCGATCAGCGTCTTTATTTTATGCCGCACGGACTCGGCTGAATGCGAGGCGCCTCCGTCCGAGGATGAAATCGCCGAAGTAAAGAAATACTTCAGCTCAAACAGGCCTCTCGGGGTTGACATATACTTGTTTGAAGTAACGCGGCTGATGGTGGATTCGTGCATGCCCACGGCCTCAGCGACGGTCTTGAGGTTCAAGGGCCGCAGGTGTTCAACCCCAAACACAAAAAACGCGTCTTGCTGGCGGACGATTTCCGACGAAACCTTGAGGATTGTTCGAGCCCGTTGGTCTAGGCTTTTGACCAACCAGTTCGCCTGATTGAGGCACTCGCTCAGGAACGCCTTTTCCGTGTCGGATCGCGCGCCGCCCGATACCTTGGCGTGATAGGATTGGTCCACGAGGACGCGGGGCAGGGTGTCGGAATTCAGGTCAACCCGCCAGCCGCCAGACGGATCTTGGCGCACAAATACATCCGGAACAACCGTTTGCGCCGGTTCCGCGCCAAAGGCGGCCCCCGGGCGAGGCGTCAACGCACGCAGCTCACCGATCATCTCCTGAAGGTCGTCGTCATCGACCCCGCAAACTCGCTTCAGCCCGGCCAGGTCGCGGCGGGCCAGCAGTTCGAGGTTATCCAACAATGCCTGCATGGCCGGATCGTAGCGGTTACGCTCCTTGAGCTGTAACGCCAGACATTCGGGCACACTGCGCGCCATGATCCCGGTGGGTTCGAACCCCTGACAGACCGTCAGAACCTGTTCAATCCGGGCGATAGGACAGCCTAGCCGGTCCGCCAGCTCAGCCAGTTCAAGGCGCAGATATCCGCCTTCATCCACGCCATCAATCAGGCTTTGTGCAATCAGCATGTCGGCGGGAGAAAAACCCGCCACCAAGGCCTGGTCTAGCAGGTACTCTGACAGGGATTTCTCACGGCTCAAACGCTGTTCCAGACCTTCCGGGTCTGAGTCGAAGCTGCCGCTTTTGCCGCTACGGCTCCAGTCCACGGCCGGCCCTTCGAGACCGTCAGCCGCGGGTGTCCCTTCGGAGCGTTCAGCCGGCGAAGCGTCGCCATAGAGGTCCCCTTCTGAGACATCCATGGATTCGGTGGCCGAATGGCTATCACTGTCACCCAGTTCTAGCTCTTGCTGGCTCTCGCGGGTGTCCGACGGCCCTTCGGTGTCCGACGCTGAGGGGTCTGTATCTTCGCGCTGAAGCAGGGGGTTGCGCTCCAACTCAGCCTCGACAACCGCTTCCAGTTCAAGGTTTGACAGTTGCAGCAGCTTGATGGCTTGCTGAAGCTGGGGCGTGATGACCAGCCCCTGACCCTGACGGATTTCTAAGCGTTGCCCCAAGGCCATACCGCCGTCCCCGCTTAATGGAACGACGACCCGAGATAGACGCGTCGAACCTCAGGGTCGGCCCGTACATCATCCGGCGTACCCTCAAACAGGACTTCGCCGCTGTGGATGATGGAGGCGCGATCAATGATGTCGAGCGTTTCTCGGACGTTGTGATCGGTAATCAGAATGCCGATTCCTCGGGTCTTCAGATAGCTGATGACTTCGCGGATATCGGAAATGGCTAAGGGGTCGATCCCAGCAAAGGGTTCGTCAAGCAGCATGAATGACGGCTTGCTGGCCAAGGCCCGGGCAATCTCGACGCGGCGGCGCTCCCCCCCGGACAGGGCGGTCGCAGGCGATTTGCGCAAATGGGAGATCCGCAGCTCTTCGAGGAGTTGGTCTACATCTTCTTTGGCGCGGCGGCGGTCCGGCTCGCGCAACTCGACCACGGCCAGCACATTGTCCTCGACCGACATGCCGCGGAAGATCGACGTCTCCTGCGGCAAATAGCCGACGCCCAAGCGCGCGCGCTGGTACATGGGCTGGCCGGTGATGTCCTGACCGTCGAGCAAGATGGCTCCATAATCTGCCGCAATCAAACCCGTGATCATATAGAAACACGTCGTCTTGCCGGCCCCGTTCGGTCCCAGCAATCCGGCCACCTCGCCGCGCTTAAGTGACAGACTGACACTTTTGACGACGATACGATCATTAAAGGCCTTGCCGATATTATCGACTTTCAGGCCTTCGACGACCGGCTCAAGGGTATTGAGCGTAATGACGTTCTGCTTAACCACGGCGGCAGTGTCCCTGCTACGAATTAAAATTGGCTGAAGCCGGCGGCCTTTCGGGCCGGATTATTGCGGTTTTGCCGGGGCCTGTCCGGGTTTCTTTTCCTCACCCGGATAGAACACCCCTTTGACGCGACCTTTGTTGCCGTTCGACGCATTCGCCTGCATGCTGCTACGTCCCGCCCCGATTTCAATCACCAAGCGGTTGCCTGTCAGCACATTTTCACCCTGCGTCAAGATCACATCGCCTGTGACGACAATGGTATCATCGGCCCGAGTATAGACGGCGCGGTCACCTTTGATCACCTGAGTGGGGGTGACAAAGTAAATATTCCCAACCGCTTCCATGCGGTCCACATCACCCCAGCTGCTTCCCGGCGCAGCGTTGGGGGCTGTCGGGGCCTCTCCACTGCCAGGAAGGTGGTAGATCTTAACCTCATCGGCCCGCATGCGGTTTTCACCCTGAAGGATCTCGACCCGACCAGTCCAGAGCTGTACCCGTTCAGCGTCCAGCAAGACCATATTGTCGGCTGCCGGATGAATCGGGCCGCCATTGCGCGAGATTTGCGCGGGTACGGTGCTGGCCACGGCCACTAAGCTCACCGCCATGGCAATTCCCCAGAGCTTCATCTTTCGTCCTTCCTGTTTAGACCGCGCAAAACCCGACGATTAAAACACGCCGGGGGGCGAAACTATAAATTACGATTAACGCTGTTCCAGCCAGAGCTTCAACCCCAGAGCTGGTCGGTGACACTGTATGACGCTTATAGAGTTACTTAACCGGATTTATGACGGCTGTGACCTTAGTTTCACCATCGCCCCGAAAAATGATGCGCTTGCCATTATCGACGATCGTATAGGAAGAGGCTCGGATCTCCCCAAAGGGGCCCCGACCTTCAATGGGAGTTTTCCCGCTGATGGAACTGTTCCGCGAGTCCACTTC